>NZ_NPDR01000005.1 GCF_002811765.1 Leptospira saintgironsiae
GCGAATTCTCTAAAAACAGAATAGAACTTTAGCTAATACGTCAAACTTTATGGTTATTTCGTCTAACGACCAAGGCTTGACGACGTTTTGTGACGGCGCGAGTTTGCTCATGCAAACGAAGTGACGGAAACAAAATGTGCCGAAGGCCAAGCGAAGGTTGCGAAGCAATCCTGAAGCGCTGCGTCAGAGCCGATAGTTAGGCGTAGTGCGCTTTCTTCACTTTAAGATTTTTTTCCGGCCTCTTTCAACCTTAGAAGGAAGGACAAACAGAAACTCAGCAAGAGCTAACGCAAATTCAATACACTTCGTTGCTTCATCTTCAGTTGGCAATTCACTTTCCTCATCGGAATGCCTTTCTTCATTAGAATGTAAGCGAATCTCATGTGCCCAATCGGCCATATCTTTTGTAATTAGGTGTTCGCTTGCCGCCCTATCGATTCTCCCGTAAAGTGTTCCTTCTTTATATCCTTTGTTTTTAAGCATAGCATCTACGCTGCTTGCAGCTAGAACAATTGAACCTGAAGGCGCAACGATACTATCAATCGCTTGCTTTAAATATTCTTTAGCTCTCGAAGGAATAGATTCATCAAGAGCCACTGAACTAGTTGGATATAAATATTCTATAAATGTTTCATCACTCGTCGTTTGAACGTGCGTACGTCCTTCACATAAAACAACCCCACCGCAACGAAGGCATCGATAATTTACCCAGTCACGGCGCACTCTCTGATCGGAAGATAGAGTTTGAAAATGCGAAGCTTTAATTAAATTCGGCTGATTCACATTACAGTGTGGGCATCTATCTAAATCCAAATTAGTAAGCATTTGTCGAAGCATTCTATTTTCCCTTTTAGTTAAAATCTAGAGCGCATTACGCCTAACGACCAAGGTGTTCCGACGTTTGCAATGGCGCGAGGCTTGCTCTGCAAGACGAGTGACAGACGCAAATGTGGCGAAGCCCGAGCGAGAGTTGCGAAGCAATCTCGAAGCGTAGCGGAAGCACCGAAAGTTATACGCTGGGCTGGCCTAATTATTATATAAATTTGTTAGATATTTACCTTTTAATGTCTTATAGATAGAAAAGTCAGAATCTATACTAATAATATTATAGATCCCTTCCCTCTCCGCAATACACATTAAAGATGCATCTGCCAAGTCCATTGGTAAATCTGAATATTTTTGCATCCGACTTTTAATATATTTTAGATCATCTAATGTTATATCTAAAATCTGCAGGCTTCCACGTTCTATCCATTCTAAAAAGTCTGATTGAGCATCTATTGAAAATGAAAGTAAATAAATTACCTCAGTTATCACCGGCCAAGTAGTAAATAAGGATCCTTTAAAGCTCTTTAGAAATTTAAAGACTGACTTATGATAATCATCTGTTGAATTGAATAATGCTATAATGGGACCAGAATCAACGAGTGCGACGTTTTTCATTCTTGTCCTTTAATGTTTTATTTAAGATACTTTTTCTATTCTGAGCTAATTTCTGATTATTCGCTGAATATTTACCAAATAGATCTTCACCTAATTCAAAAGGAGTCTTACTTGAACTATGGTTTTTTATATATTCAAGAATTGATTCTTTGACGATCTCGGAACGACTTTTGCCCTTAGATTTGGCAAATGAATCCAACTTTCTCTCTAAATCTGGTGGTATTCTCAAACTGATCACAAATACAATGTATCACGATTTAGTATTACATACAAGAATTTTATACGATTATTCTTAAAAAGTTGATTTTGTCAGCCTTGCGTATAACTCTAACTATCTGTAGTATTGCGCCCATGAAGTGGATGGGCGCAATAGCGCATAATCAGAGATCGTCCAGAGGACTTTTGACCTTAGAAACCATAGGGTCAACAATTCTAGCGTAGATTTCCGTGGTTTTTACAGATACATGGCCAAGTAGTCTTTGGATCATTTTGATTGAGGTGCCGGACTCCAGCAGATGGATTGCAAATGCATGTCTCAGGTCGTGGATCGAAACGTCTTTAGTGATGCCTGCTTTATTTTTAGCAGAAGTGAATATGTTTTCCGCGCTTCTGACGCTAAGATGTTTGCCTGGAATTTGGCCAGCGAAAATCCAGGAACTTTTGACTTGGTGTTTGAACAAATCGTTTAGATCTTCTTTGCAACTATTTGGCAAAAGACTGAAACGGTCCTTCTTTCCTTTACCTTGTCTGATACGAATAGATTTTTTATCCCAATCTAAATCATATCCTTTTAACTTTACAAGTTCCCCTACTCTTAAGCCGGATCCATAACAAAGTTTTAATAAAAGTTTATGTTTTGGGTTGGAAAGTGATTCGATGATCCTGATAACTTCTTTTCTGGATAATGATTCCGGGATCTTGTTTTCTCTTTTAGGAAGAGAGTAAGATACTAAAAATCTTACGCCTATTACAATATTATAATAAAATTTAAAAGATTGAAGTGCTGCTCTTAGAGAATTGGAAGCTAAGTTTCTTTCGTATAAAATTCGGTCCAAATAGATCTTTAATTCAGGCTCAGTGACTGAGTATGGATTTTTTTCGACAGATCTTAAGAAGGCTCGGTTGTATAAAAAATAGGATTTCAGAGTTTTCTTGCTATAATTGCGCCTTAACACCTCCGTTTTGAGGGGGATGAGAAGAATATCGTGATCTGCTTCTATCTTTTCCCGATGGGTGGAAACAAATTCAGAGAGAAAAGATTCAGAATACGGGATTTTCCAATATTTGAACTTATGGCTCCAAACTGCATTTGGCATTTTGGAGAATTTTTGGAAGAGTTCGGTATCGTAAGAAAACGAAATGGCGCTGAAGCAAAGTCCATTCTCCCAGATTTTCCAAATTTTGACTTTTTGGGGCACGGGGAGAATTTGAAAGAATACTAAATATTTGTATAGTAATTATTTTGATTTTGGAATATAGCTCCGCCCCTTCAGTCACACTGAAACAAGAAAAATCCTATAGAAAAGAAATCGTCGGACCCCATTTGACGCTTCCGGGTATAGTTTTGCCTTTTTTACCGGTGTTTCGACTTATTGCCAGCAAATTCCGAAATTCCAGGAATGTTACCGGAAAAATATCCGTTATGCGCCCTTTACGGACAAATTTATTGATTTAGAAGAGAAAAATTTTCCAGGAGGTCCAACATCATACTGTCACCGCTTAACATGTGTTGTTGGAGGATTTTTTGGAAATATACCTAAATGCGTCCATCACTCAAAGGACAATTATGACATGACAAAACAGGCAGGGTACTTTAAAAACGGAACAGATTCTAATGGAATTTTTTGGGAAATTAGATATTCTATTTTATCAGTATTCTTTAATTTTGAAATGAATTCGTTTATTTTCGAATCTTTCATTTCTATATTAGGCAAACTAGATGGATCATTCTTCCTCTCACAGTCCTGATTTTCGTCTTCTTTTTGAATCTATTCCAGGTTTGTACCTGGTACTTTCTCCAGAGCTCAAAATTATAGCAGTAAGCGATGGATATCTCAATGCCACTCGAACCGAGAGAGACAAAATTTTAGGCAGAGGTATTTTCGACGTTTTTCCGGATAATCCAGACGATCCGGAAGCGACAGGTGTGAGCAATCTTCACAGTTCTCTTCTTCGCGTTTTGGAAACAAAAGCTCCGGACACGATGGCGGTGCAAAAATACGATATCCAACTTCCGGAAGAAGAAGGTGGAGGTTTTACCGTAAAATATTGGAGTCCCTTGAACTCTCCAGTCCTTAATAAAAAAGGAAAGGTAGAATGTATAATCCATAAAGCAGAAGACATCACTGAGTTTGTTCTTCTAAAAGAAAGAGGAGAAAAACAATCCGAGATGACTGATGCTCTTCTCTCCCGCACGGAAGAGATGGAAAGAGAGATCATCCGACGCTCTCAGGAATTACAATCTGCAAATAAAAGTTTGAGAGAAACTGAAAAGGTCAAAAACGAATTTTTTGCGAACATTTCTCACGAACTTAGAACTCCTCTTAGTTTGATTTTAGCACCGGTAGAATCCATTCTTTCTGATAAAGGATCTAACCTTTCTCCCAATAATATTCAGATGTTGGGAACGGTTCATAATAATTCAGTCAGACTTCTTCAGATGGTGAATAGTCTATTAGATTTTTCTAAATTTGAAGCCGGAAAAATGAAAGTAGAGCTTGAACCCACAAATATCAGCAATCTTGTCGAAGCCATCTTAAAAGATTTCGAGCCAAGCGCACTGGAGAAAAACATTCAGATCCGAAAGGAACTTCCTTCTTCCAATCCGAATGTTTTGATTGATCGTTATTTATTCGAAAGGATTTTCTTTAATCTTCTATCAAACGCATTAAAATTCACTCCTAAAGATGGAAACATCTCCGTTACCTTAGCTTATTCTAAAGATCAACTTCTTCTTTCTGTTCAAGACTCCGGGATCGGGATCTCGGAAGAGGATCAAAGGATCATTTTCAAAAAATTTCAACAGGCAGAAGGTTCCTCTACCAGAAGATACGGTGGAACAGGACTCGGACTTGCAATGGTAAAAGATTTCTCGGAACTTTTAGGCGGTTCTGTAGAAGTTACTAGCAAACTAAATTCAGGAAGCAAATTTAGTGTTAAAATTCCTGCACAAACAGCAGAATCAGTGGAGAAGGAGCCTTCTTCCAAAATTTCCTCCCATTCGACCCAATTCTCTAGTTTAGAAATTTCTAATAAAGAAGATGTGGAGATCTCAGACAAACCGAAAGTTTTGATCTGCGAAGACAACGAAGATCTTTCTAGTTATATTTATTCCATTCTCTCTCCTTTCTGCCAGGTAAGATCCGCTGAAAATGGAAAGGAAGGTCTAAAATTGGTTTATTCCTGGGACCCGGATCTGGTTCTTTCAGATGTGATGATGCCCGAAATGGATGGAGTTAGGCTTTGTAAAGAGATCAAAGCAGATCCTAAAATTGCAAAAACTATTGTGGTACTTCTAACTGCATTAACCCATCGAGAGGCAATGTTAAAAGGTTGGGAGGCGAAGGCCGACGAATATTTATGTAAACCTTTCCATCCAGAAGAGTTGATTGTAAGAGTGAAGTCTCTTCTCGCAATTGCAGAAGATAGAAAGAAAAATTTAGAAACATTAGAACAGAAAAATTTTGAATTGGAATTTGCAAACGCTGAGTTAGAAGCATTCTCTTATTCTGTCTCTCATGACTTGAGGGCTCCATTGAGAGCAATCCAAGGTTATACCCAAATGATCTTAGAAGATCATAGTGCTGTTCTTGATCCAGAAGGAGTTCGATTCCTTAATGTGCTTATAGACTCTACAAAAAGAATGGAGAATCTAATCGATAACTTATTAGAATTCTCTAAAGTAGGTAAAAAAGAACTGAAGGATTCTACATTCGATCTTACTGAAGTTGCTGAAAATGTGGTAAGCCAGATCAAGGACCAAACAGAACATAAAGCCGAAATTATAATTCATCCACTCGCGAAAGTTACCACAGACAGGGATATGATGTCTTACGTATTCCAAAACCTAATCTCCAATGCGGTAAAATATTCCGCGAAAAAGGAAAGGCCTAAAGTGGAGATAGGAGTTACTCATACAGACAAAGGTAAAACGTTCTTTGTAAAAGATAATGGAGCCGGTTTCGATATGAAATATTACAATCGACTCTTCGGTGTATTCCAAAGATTGCATAGACAGGATGAATTTTCAGGCACAGGTGTGGGTCTTGCAATCGTACATAGGATCGTCACGCGATACAAGGGTTCAGTTTGGGCAGAAGGAAAACCAGGAGAAGGTGCGTCCTTCTTCTTTACCTTGGGAGAAAAAGTCGGAACTGCGGTCGGTTTTCATAACTGAAACACATAATAAACTCTATAATTTCTTTACTTAAGAGATAAATTTACTCTTCAAAGATTGGATAGAACCAACTAATACGTCTTATATTTTAAGCTTAGAAACTTTCTCCTTGAGCCGAAGGGGTGGCGTTCAAAATTAGTTTGCATGGGAACGGAAGTCCAATCTTTATCCTGGTTTAAATGGACTCCTTACGCGATCCTTCCGTTAATCAGTTTATTTCTTTCCGTTCTCTCTCTTAGAATAGGATTCAAAAGCAGACAAACTTCCGGTGCTCCAGAATTCATCCTTGTATGTCTTGGAATTATTCTTTATAGCTTTGGATATTTTTGGGAGATAATCAGCATAAGACCTGAGAGCATTATCTTTTGGGATAATTTCCAATTTATAGGCCCCGATCTTCTAATCGCATCCCTACTTTTTCTTTGCTTAAGAGTAGCGAATTTAAATAGATTCATCCATCCGATCAGCATTTTTCTTTTTTCAATCATTCCAATCTGCACCGAAATCGCCGTTTGGTTCGGGCCAGCAGAATGGATCCGCCCTTCTTACAGATTTGACCCATCTGCTCCTTGGCTTGCATTGATTTATGAATACGGGCCTTGGATGCAGATCTATGTAATCAATTCAATCTCCATATTCACCCTGTGTATTATAATTTTAATATATGGTGCCTGGTCCCAAAGAGCATTTCACAGAATAAGATGTTTAGTTTTTATGATAGGGATCTCTCTCCCATTCGGAAGCCAAGTCATGACTGCTGGGGGTTTTATCCCTTTCATCCATCCTAAACTAGATATTTTTCCTTTAACTGCAAGTTTTGCATTAATCGTTTGGATGTACGGCCTTTTCTATTTCAGGATCTTAAATCTCATTCCGTTAGCAAGAAACCAAGTATTCGAATATATACAAGATGCAGTTTTTGTAATGAACTCTTCCGGTTTCCTTTTGGACGCAAATGTTTCCGCCTTAAATTTGCTTGGAACTGCGAGATTAAAACAAGATTCCAAACTTTCTGAATTTCTTCCGGATCTGGGTGTCCTTGTTGAAGAATGCCGTACCAACAGAAAGACAAGTACAGAATGGAAAACGAACCATGGAAAATATTATGATGTTTCCGTTCGTTCCCAAAGAGCAGAAGGTTCTCATATCACAATTGTTGTTCTTAGGGATGTGACCCAAAGAGCAATCTCCGAAAGAAAACTTTCAGAAAGAAGAGATATTCTTCAGAGTATTTTAGACTCTACTAGCATCCTATTTTTAGTTTTAGATGGAGATGGTAGATTAATTTTATTGAATAGAGCCTGTTTACAAACCACAGGATTCGATTTAATGGAGTTAGAAGGAAAAGTTTTTTGGGAAACTGAACTGTTTGCGGAAGAAAGTAAAATAATCGGAAAAGTTTTTGAGCAACGTTTTGCTAAGAAGAAGTTCCCAAAACATACTAGCGTACTTCTTAGGACCAAAGATGGAAAATCGAGAAGGACTCTCTGGGAACATAAAGAAGTTCGAGATAAGAATGGTCATTTGCAATATGTGATCTCTACAGGAACAGATGCTACAGGCTTAAAAGAAGCAGAATTTCGAATAGAAACATTACAAAGAGCGAATGAAGAAATTTTAGCTAAGAACGAGATTATTGAATCTCAAAAATTTGATTTGGAAGATGCTCTCCAAAATCTAAAAAGGACCCAAGCAAAACTGATCCAAGCATCTAAACTCGCAGACCTGGGACAATTAGCCGCGGGGATTGCCCATGAGATCAATAACCCTATAGGCGCAATCCAAGCCGCAGGTTTTAATATTCTTTCCTATCTAGAAAAGATCAGAACGGATTTACGTTCTATTCTTCCGCTTCTATCTTCTTTATCCGATGAAGATTGGAATTCCTACAAAGAACTAATCACTTTAGGTATTTCTTCCAAAGAGATGCTGATCGGTTTAGAAAGAAGAAGGGTACTTGCAGAGATCAAAACTGAAATGAAATCAGCAGATATTCTTTTCCCAGAAGAAACGGCCGAATTTTTTGCGGACTTCGGGATTACTTCTTCTTGGAAAAATTTTGA
This sequence comes from Leptospira saintgironsiae, assembly GCF_002811765.1. Lineage (NCBI taxonomy): Bacteria > Pseudomonadati > Spirochaetota > Leptospiria > Leptospirales > Leptospiraceae > Leptospira > Leptospira saintgironsiae. Next base: position 7,903 of record NZ_NPDR01000005.1, read on the forward strand.
AAGAATATTAAAAAATCAGAATACAAGGGAACTTCTACCCTTCTTTTTAAATCTTTTAGGTCCTGAACAATGCGTAGATACGATCAAAACCGCAGTAGAACGTTCCGCAAAAATTGTATATGCACTCAGAAGTTTTGCACATTTCGAGTCCTCTCATAAAAAGAGAAAATTTTCTTTAAAAGAAAATATAGATACTGTTCTAACACTATACCAAAATCTGTTTAAACATGGTGTAGAGGTTTCGACTAATCTGGATGGGATCCCAGAATTTTTAGGTTTCCCGGATGATTTAATGCATTTATGGACAAATTTGATCATGAATTCTGTCCAGGCAATGTCGTATAAAGGTTCCATTGGGATCAACGCCGTCTTACAAGAAAACGAAGTAATAGTTTCCATCCAAGACAAGGGACCCGGAATCCCTGCAGAAGTGAAAGACCAAGTATTTGATGTATTCTTCACTACCAAACCTTTGGGAGAAGGTTCTGGATTAGGTTTAGATATAGCAAAGCGAATTGTAGAAAAACATAAGGGAAGGATCTGGTTCGAATCTTCTCCTGGAAATACAATATTTTATGTGGGGCTTCCTTTCGAGGTCTGAATTTTTGTGATCGCATTTTTAGATAATTTTTTCATTTATAATTCTACTTCTAAACTTCTTACGGCTACGTATAACCCTTGGCTGGTCACTCTTTCCGTTTTGATGGCGATATTTGCCTCTTATATCGCTCTACAGATTGTAGGACAGAAAGTTCCAGAATCTTCTCCACCTATTACAAAATATTTAATTTCTTCTGCGGCGAGCCTTGCATTAGGTTGTGGTGTTTGGTCCATGCATTTTATAGGAATGCTTTCCTTTGAACTATGCACAACTGTTCAATATGATAAAAGTTTAACGATTCTTTCTATCTTTCCGAGTCTTCTTGCTTCTACAATTGCGCTGTCATTTGTAAATCGGCCTAAAATTTCTGTCACAGAACTAGTGCTAGGCGGCGCACTTGTGGGTTCCGGAATAGGAGCCATGCATTATACTGGAATGGCTGCCGTAGAAACAGGGCCATATTTACGTTATGATCCATGGTTCTTTGCATTATCCATTGTAGTTGCAGTGGTTCTTGCAATACTTTCTCTTTGGGTAAGATTCGGTTTAGAAAATCTGAAATTAGGAACTCTATGGCCTTCTCTCATTTCAGCTACCACAATGGGATCTGCAATTTCAGGAATGCATTATACTGGAATGGCTGCTGCAAGGTTTATAGGAGAAGAAGATCCAAATCTAATCTCTCAAACCACAGACTCCACATTCTTAGCGCTGTCAGTTTCTTTAATCACGATTGCATTCACTCTGTTTGCATTTGCAGTCAATTGGTTCTTAAGATACCGAGATCTAGTAAACAATCTAAGGGTAAGTGAATCCAGACTTAGGACAATCATCACCACCGCAGTGGATGGTGTGATCACAATGGATGGTCAGGGTAATATCAGAGAACTCAATCGTTCCGCAGAGTTGATCTTTGGTTATGAAAATAGCGAAACGATCGGTAAAAATATCAGAGAGCTGATGCCTGATCCTTACTATAATGCAAAAGATAGAAATTCAGATACAATGTTAAGCGCGGGCTTCTCTAAAATTATTGGAAGCAGTAGAGAAGTTATAGGTGTTAGAAAAGATGGATCCGACTTTCCTGTACGATTAGCAATCGGTCACGGAAAACTTGCCGGAGAGGATCTATTTGTTGGTTTTGTAACAGATATCAGCGAAAGAAAAATGATCGAAAACGCACTAAAACAAAGTGAACAACAAGTGCGTTCCTTGATCGAAAATATTCCTGGGATTACTTACAGATGTCTTCCTAATAATGATTGGAATATGTTATTCATGAGTGATGCTTCCGAATCAATCACCGGTTATCCTGTCCATGATTTTGTAAGCGTAACATCTGTACGATCTTTCAAAGATATTGTGCATCCTGATGATATTAAAATGGTAGAGTCCATAGTCGATTCTGCAGTTGCAGGAAAAAGAGCATTTACTTTAGAATATAGGATCATCCACAAAAACGGAGAGATCAGATGGCTTTGGGATAATGGATGCGGAGTTTATGGTGGAAATGGAGAAGCAATCTTCATTGACGGAGTTATTTTAGATATCACAGAAAGAAGAAGAATGGAAGAAGCTTTACGAAAGGAAAAAGAAAAAGCAGAACTTGCTGCGATCACTAAAACTTCCTTTTTGGCAAACATGAGCCATGAGATCCGAACTCCAATGAATGCGATCCTTGGATTTACAGAAGTCCTTCTTTCGGATGAATTAGAAAAAAATCATAGAACTCATTTGGAAACAGTCAAAAGTTCTGCAAAATCTTTATTAAGACTTTTGAATGATATTTTAAATACTGCGAAATTGGAAAAAGGAGCAGTTGAATTAGAAGAAATAGACTTCTCTCTTTTCAAATTGATAGCAGAATTAAAATCCACTTTAGGGATTAGCGCTCGAAAGAAAAATTTAGAATTTGAAGTGATCCAAGATCCAAATCTTTCTGAATTTTATAAGGGAGATTCTTTACGCATCAGACAGATATTGATGAATCTGATCGGTAATGCAGTCAAATTTACAGACAATGGAAAAGTCAGTTTAAAAGTAATAAAAGAAGAAGGAAAACTTCGCTTCTCTGTACAAGATACTGGGATCGGGATCCAAGCAGACCGATTAGAAAAAATTTTTGAACCATTCACTCAGGCAGATATTTCTACAACGAGACGTTTTGGTGGAACAGGACTTGGTACTACAATTTGTAAACAGTTAACCGAGTTAATGGGCGGGAAGATCTGGGCAGAGAGCATATTAGGAAAAGGAAGTACATTCCATGTACTTCTTCCTTTAAAAGAAGGAAACCCTAGACAAGAAAACAAATTACTAACAGGGATTAAACTTCCTGCTTTAAAGATCCTAGTCGTGGATGATGTCGAAAAAAATACAGAACTAGTAAGCCTTCTTCTCCAAAACCTTGGACACCAAGTAGAATCATCGTATAACGGAGAAGACGCAGTAAAAAAAGTCACGACCGGATCTTTCGATCTGGTTCTAATGGACGTACAGATGCCAGGACTTGACGGTCGCCAAGCGACTAAAGTCATCCGAATGCATGAGGCCCAAGAGAATGTTCCTAGGACCCCTATTTTGGCATTGACTGCAAGCGTTTTTGAAGAAGATAAACATGCAGCGAGTGCGGCCGGCATGGACGGATTTGTCTCCAAACCAGTGGAGATGGACCAGATGATCGCTGAGATTGCAAGAGTATTAGGTTTTTCTGAAACGATTGCAGATCCAGAAATCCATCCTTCCGGAAAAGAAGTGGAATGGGATCCTAAAAAGGCTTCTATTCTAGCAAAAGAACTATCCGGCTCTTTCCAAAGAGGCTCGATAGAAGAAGAATATCTAGAAGAATTTTCGGATCTGATCCGAACAAAAGTGGAAAACTCCGATTTTAAATCTTTTCGTTCTAAAATAGAACAATTCGAATTCGAAGAGGCATATACTCTTCTCAAAAAATTTATCGTCCAACTTGGATTAGAATCGGATCTCGGAAAATAGAATGAGCCATCTCTTAGATTTCAGACCTAAAATTTTAGTTGTAGATGACGAAGCAGCAAACCTGCAAGTACTCAAACAAATATTACAAGAAGATTATAGACTGTTTTTTGCTAAAGACGGATTAAAAGCTTTAGAACTCGCCATCTCGGAAAAGCCTAATCTTATTCTTTTGGATGTGATGATGCCAGGTATGACCGGGCACGAAACCTGTAAAAAACTTCGGAATGAACCTTCTACTTCCAGAATACCCGTTATATTTGTAACAGCTATGGCGGAAGAAGAAGACGAAGCGGATGGTTTCGAAGCAGGAGCAGTTGACTATATTACGAAACCTGTAAGTCCTGCAATCGTTAAAGCCAGGGTAAAAACACATCTTTCTTTGGTCCGAAATGAAGAGTTAAAAGAAACTAGATTACAGATCATCCAAAGATTGGGGCTCGCTGCAGAATATAAAGACAACGAAACGGGTTTACATGTGATCAGAATGAGCCATTATTCCCAAACTCTTGCAAAAGCATTAGGTCATTCGGAAGAAACTGCAGAAAAAATCCTACATGCTTCTCCCATGCACGATATTGGCAAAATCGGGATCCCAGATAGTATATTACAAAAACCTGGTAAACTTGACCCGGAAGAATGGGAAATCATGAAAACTCATTCTAAGATCGGAGCGGAGATTATTGGAGATCATGATTCTTCTCTATTACAAATGGCCAAAAGTATCGCTTTGAACCACCATGAGAAATGGGACGGGAGTGGTTATCCGAATGGGATCATGGGAGATGCCATTCCAATTGAAGCAAGGATCGTAACGATTGCTGACGTATTTGATGCACTCACTACGGAAAGACCGTACAAAAAAGCATGGAGTATCGAAGACGCAGTCAATCATATCCGAAAAGGCGCCGGATCTCATTTCGATCCTGGGCTTGTTCCGGTATTTTTGAATTTGATGCCTGAACTTTTAGAGATCAGGGAACGCTGGGCGGAAACCTAAAGTTTATAACACACCTTTAGGCGGAAGAAAAAGTATTTCATCCTGATTGAAACTTGCAGGAAGAGAATATAAACTTTCTAAAAAGATCGCAGCGTCGGATGCAGGGATCATATCTTCTCTTTTGAAACCTTCTCTACCGTCCCAGATCGGAGTGTCTATCGCTCCAGCATACACTGTAGTAACTCTTATTCCACGGCCTTTTACTTCTTCTCGGATTGCCTTTGCAAAACCAGCCAGACCATGTTTAGAAGCACAATAAGGAGAAGATTCCGGAAATCCCTGTCTTCCTGCAGTAGAAGAAATATAACAAAGCAGAGATCCCTTTTTCATAGAAGGCAAAAGTTTAGAAGTTAACAAAATAGGTGCACTTAAGTTTAGAGTAAGATGTTTTTGAAGATCTTCCCATTCTAGATCTTCTATTTTTAAGAATAATCCATCTCCGGAAGCAAAATAGATTGCATGGATCTCTTTCCAGGATTGCAAAAGTGAAGAAGTAAATTTAAGGATCTGGTTTTGGTCTCCCAAATCGCAAAAATAATTTGACCCTCTTTCTAAATTTCCCTCTAAGGTGACCCCGCGTCTGGAGATCCCAATCGGAAAATATCCTGGATTTGTATTCAGTTTTTCTAATAAAGATCTGCCGATACCTGATCCGGCCCCGACTACCAGGATGTTTTTGGGTTCCATGTTCTTACTTGGACATTGCCCGGACTTTTAGTAAAAAATCCGCAGCTTCCAGATGTCGATTTGCCTGGATCAGATCTTTTCCCCAAACAGTGATCCCATGTTTTTCTATAACACAGAATGGAACTCTTGGTTTTGCCTGAATGAGATGTTGTTCCAAATGATCTGAGATATCTTGGACCTTAGGATAATTATATAAAACAGGAACTGATACATTAGGATTCTCATCCCAAATACCAAATGCTTTTATGATCTCTAAAGGGAGAAGAGGAAGATCCTCAATTGGATTTTCTTTAGAAACTCCTATCTCAATCAAATTGGATTCTGGAGTATGAACATGAAGAGAACATCCCATTTCGGGAAATGCTTTATAAACCGCTCTGTGGATAGAAGTTTCAGCAGAAGGTTTCAAACCTTCTCTACCTTTCCAGCCTTCTAATACTTTTCCGGATTCTATTTCTACAGGAAGAAAATCTTTTCGAGTCAGTTTGTTTTTGTCCAAACCACTTCCACTTACCCAAAATACGTTAGGATCTTTCTCGTCCTTGATAGAAAGGTTACCCGCAGTTCCAGGCATCCATCCTTTAGAATGATATAGAACTCCCGACTCCGCTAAGCGGGTCAGGATCTTTTTTTGGGACATTTTTTAAACTAGAGCCGTAGTTTCTTCTACGTAATTAGGAACCCAGCCGCTCATGTCTTGGAAATAACGGACTGCTTTGATTCTTTTGTTCTCGTCTAGAGTGAACCAGTGGTTTGTATTTTTAGGAACCGAGATGAAATCATCCTTCTCTACTCTTACTAAAAATTTTTCGCCAGAAAGTGCGAATCCAAAAATCCCGGATCCATCTACTATATAACGAACTTCGTCGTCAGTATGATAATGGACTTTATCAAATTTGGCCAACATCTCGTTTAAGCCAGGAACTTGTGGATGAAGAACGATCAGATCTCTAGATTGATACCCTTCTTTTTCTTTTAAGGTTTCGAAACGGTTGTCCAAATTTTTGAGAAGAGCTTCTTTCTCATCATCTACAAGAGTTAATTTATCAGTAAGAGGATTAGAGGCACTTGGAACTGGCCAATGATCGTACTCGATCCCTCTTTTATTTAGGAAAGATTTAACTTCAGTATTGTCTTTAATTTCCGGTAGTCCCGGTTTTTGGATAATAGTCGCCATTCGCGTCCTCCTTTAGGTGGTGTCCCTTTTTTAGCTCCGCACCCTCAAGCGGTAGTTGCGGCCCTGTTTGTTTGGAAGGCCGCTTTATAAAACCTTATTTATTTACCCTTTCCACGTAGGTAAGATCTCTCAAGTCGATCCGGATAGAATCTCCTTGTTTAATAAAAATAGGTACGTTAATCTCTCCGCCTGTTTCTACAGTTACTCTTTTGAGAGCGGTTCCAGAGGTATCACCTTTGAGACCTTCTTCCGCATAAGTTACTTGCAGGATCGCAAAGTTTGGAGGAGTCACTCCGATTGGTTTACCTTCGTAGAAGGAAACCTCCATAGCGGTTTCTTCTTTTAAGAATGGTAGGATATCTTCTAGATATTCTTTGGAAACTGGAAGCTGTTCGAAATCGTTAGTATCCATGAAGATGATATCATCACCCTCGGAGTAACAGATGGTCATCTGTCTCTTTTCCAATTCTACAGATTCTAATTTTTCCGCAGCCTTGAAGGTCCTTTCGATAGAACTACTACGAACCAGGTTCTTTAATTTTGTGCGGATAAAGGCAGAACCCTTTCCTGGATTCACGAATTCACTTTTTACAACGGAATAAAGTTCTCCTTCTACCTTTAGAACCATTCCTTTTCTAACTTCAGTAATGCCTAAGTTCATAAACGACCTAAATAAAAAATACGCTACTTCTATATCCTTTCGGGAAGGCCGGGTGTCAAGCGATGTACTCTTGCTCCCTCGTTAATTGTAATATTTCAGAGCCAAAATCCGTTCGACTTTTCGCCTTATGAGAGGAGAATCCCCTTTTGGAAAAGATTTCCGGAGAACCAAAGATTCGATGAAACAAAAATTAACGCTCTTACTCCTACTGTTTACCGTGCTAACGGTTGCCAATTGCAAAAAAGAACCCTTACTGATCACCGGCTCCGAAACCATGCATACATTACTGAACGTGGTAGCGGCTGGATACGCTAAGAAGAATCCTAATATAGAAGTGACCGTCCAAGGGGGAGGCTCCTTCGAAGGGATTGAAAAATTATTCGAAGCCAAGACTGATATAGCTGCTTCTTCCAGACCTTTAACTCCAGAAGAACAAACCCAATTCGAAAGAAAGGGAAGGTTCGAGAATGTACTCATCGGTTATGATGGGATCGCTGTAGTAGTGAACCCAGCAAACTCTGTTTCTAAACTTACCTTGGAACAGATCTCCAAAATATTTTCCGGAGAGATAAAAGATTGGTCCCAAGTTGGCGGAAAACCTGGACCAATCCATGTTGTTCTAAGAAACGATAAGAGTGGAACTGCAGCTTATTTCGAAACTCATATCTTAAGACAAAGAGACTTGGGAGAAAAAGAATACCAAGCCTCTAAAAAGAAAGAATTCACGAATGATTCCAAGGTAGTTGCGGATAACGATACGATGGCAGATCTGATCGAGAAAGATACTGCTGCAATTGGTTTTATGGGAATGGGAAGCGCACAGATCCAGAACAAAGGAAAAGTGAAAGCAGTTCCTTATTCCAAAACTGGAAAGGATCCTTTTGTGGAGCCGAACATCCAAAATGTCTCCGAAAGAAAATACAAACTCTCTAGAGGATTGTACCTATTTTATCTCTCCGATAGAGGTAAAAAAATTGATGAGTTCATTACTTATATCACTTCGGAAGAAGGACAAGCTATGGTCCTGAAAAGCGGTTATTTAAGAAGTACTTTAAGTACTGTAGAAGTAGAAGCGATCAAACCATAAATTCCGATTTTCTCTCCGAAAAAAGGTTGCGAAAGCCGTTTTGTTCCGTCTAAGTTTAGATAGATATGAAGCGGCTTTGGCTTTTACCTCTGATCTTATTCATGGTACTCGCCCTCTTCAGTGAGGTCGTGGCCAGAGATTATAGTACCACTAAAAGTTATTCCCTTCAAAAAAAATCAAGGACACAATCCTTTAGAGATGGTGATGACCAAGGGCTTCCTTCCTTGTTCTCCGCGAGTGCAGACGATGCAGTCATCGGATTAATCACTAAATTCTCCCAGTCAGCTTCCGGATTAAAGAGTAGCCTTCTTCCGAATGACTCAGGTCGCAATTTTTACTTTCACACCCTAGCATATCGTTATCTTTTCCTTCCCCCTCCGGTCTGACCGGTTTTCATTCTGTAAGTCCTCGGGAAGACTTTTCCCCGTAAAAAGCATGAATGCGGTTTCGGGCAAAAATTCCGCTTCGGCAAAAACAGAAAACGGGAAATCTTGCTCATCCTTCTCCTAAGTCTCCAACTTTAATAGATGGGCATTCTCCTCGAGGTTATATAAATAAACGACTCGAATGGAAACCTATGTTTGGTTTCCTTCTTTTTTATACGGATACTCGGTTGACTGGAATTGTAGGCGTGAGAATCCATTAGTAAGAGGGCTTCTTGGAACTCGTTTCATCACATCCAAAACAAAAGAAAGTTTCTGAATCGGAATGGTTGGATTGGAAATGGCAGATCCAAAATCGGATCAAAGATGGATCCGAACTGGAAAAAACTATCCGGATCAGTTCCGAAGAAAAAGAAGCATTACTCGCCTGCTCTGAAGTGTTCAGCTTCTCCGCTACTCCTTATTATCTTAATCTCGCAGATCCGGAAGATCCGAACTGCCCTATTCGATTACAAGTTTTACCAAGAAAAGAAGAGCTACATACAAGAACCTGGGACAGAAGAGATCCGTTGGCAGAAGAGTCCTATATGCCAGTCAAAGGAGTGACTCATCGTTATCCAGACAGAGCTCTTTGGTACCTATCTCATGTGTGTGCAGTCTATTGTAGATTCTGCACCAGAAAAAGAAAGGTATCCCAATCCGCAGAGACGCCAGGCGCGGAAGATTGGAAAGACGCAATCCGTTATTTTAGAGAACATACTGAGATCAAAGAAGTAATCCTTTCAGGAGGAGATCCTTTAAATCTTTCTGATTCCAAACTGGATTATCTCCTAGGCGAATTAAAATCTATTCCACATATCAATCAGGTTCGTATCCATACGAGATACCCTGTTACACTTCCTATGAGGATTACGTCGGAACTCTGTCAGGTGCTCAAAAAACATTTTCCGATCTATCTGGTAACACATTTCAATCATTCCAAAGAGCTTACAAAGCTAGTAAAAGAAAGGATCGGGATGCTCGTGAAAGAAGGTGCAGTAACGGTTCTAAACCAGGCTGTACTTTTGAAAGGGATCAATAATTCTGTAGGAGCTTTGACAGATTTATTCTACGGACTGACCAAAATCGGGATCAAACCGTATTATTTGCACCAATGCGACGAGGTATTCGGATCTTCTCATTTTAGGGTCCCTATAGAAGAAGGTGTGGAACTCATGAAGCAGATCCGAGGAAGTATCAGCGGACTGAGCGTTCCGTTATATGTAGTGGATCTGACAGGAGGAGGAGGAAAAGTACCTCTACCCGCGAACTATCTGGAAGAAACCAAAACTTCTTCTTATATATTTCGAAATTATAAAGGAGATCTGTATGAGATCGGTTTCTAAAAGTATTATTTTGCTTATATCCGCCCTGGCCTTCTCAGAATGCAAAAGCCACCAGGAGAATCCGACCTCGGTCGTAGCTGAAAATCCGTCGGCACTTCGACTCAATTATGATGTAGTATATTATACAGGCGGACATTCGGTTTTACTCAACTCGGGAAGATTATTCGCCAGGGGACTCTTCTACGAATGTAAAATTTCCGACACGAATTCCAATTTCGAAACTTTCCGGGCTTCTTCTTATACTGAGGATAATTCAAACGATTTCAGACAATTGGTATCCGAAACAGACCAGGCAAAATTCAATTCCAGACAATTCCAATATTTTCCAATTGGGGAAAATTCCCGGGCCACAGTATTTTCAGGCTGCGCCAAAGGATCCGGAGCTGAAAAATGTTACGTCCGTTGGGAATGGCAAAAAGAAGCGTTCATATTCGTATTCGAAACCCAATTGGAAAATAAAAAGGGATTGGGCACTGCTGAATTAGGAAAAGAATTCCACGAATTCGTAAGCCGGGGAATAAAAGCGTTTTAAAAGTGTATTTTCTTGACCGATTTTGATCCGGAAAGTATGTTATCCGGCGGGGAGAAGAGATCCCGAGGATAAGATAGAATGTGGTTAAAATTGGGGGATACCGAGGTCATTAATCTAGACTATATCTCCTCGATCAAAAAGAACATGGCAGCAAACTCAATAGAGATCACCTACCATGACTTCAACCACGTAAAATCATTACCATTCGGAGATCCAGAAGATAGAGATCGGGCCTACAAAGCAATTTTGGAAAACCTTTCCAGGATGCGTTTGTTTTTCGAATAGTATATCTTCTAATATTCCTAGAGTAAGAGACGAAAGCGATTCTTAAGCCATGGAACGAATTAAAGAAAATCTATCCAGCGTCTCCTCCCTAAAACCATTCGAACTTATATTTTTCGGTTCTAGACAAAGAGGAGAAGGAGACGAATCCTCCGACTTCAACTTCCTTGTACTCGCAGATCCTTCCGATCAGCTCAAAGGAAATTTTATCCGAGAGATCAACAGGGCTATGGAGCCACTCCAAAGCCAGGGACAGGTAAACTTACTCGCTGCAGACTGGGACGGATTCCGCACCCGAATGAGAAGTTATGATCCAGGTGCTATCCATATCTGCGAATTGGGCGAACCATATTTCGGCTCAGAATACTTTCCAGTCATCAAAGAAGAATGGGAAAAACTTAAATCAGAGCCAATCGATGGAAACACCGCAGGCAAATATTTAAGAAAACGTTATAGATTTTATAAAGGTATCGTTCCTCGTAATACTAAGGAAGACGTAGTCCGGATGGAAAGACTTCTAACAGTTTATCTCCAAAACTGGATGTTCCGTCATATCGAAGATCTTGGAATTGCAGAAATCGTAAACTCAGACATCCCTTCTAGGATCGGACCTATGTTCCGTGCGCTTTATTCTAAAGAAGCTAAGGGAAACACATTAGAATTACTCGAACTATATGAAGAAGTTCTTAAGTTGAAAAAGGAATTACGTTCTCCTGAGTCTCCATTCTCTGTGGAAAGATTCAACCAACTCAAAGAAACTCTTCGCTTCGAAGAAAAAGAGATCCGAATCTTAAAACTGAATTATTAGGATGCGGACCTCTTTCATTAGAATTTTCTAATTTCTTAATTCTCTCAGTAGATTTGCATTTCCAGTTACTGCAAGAGCAGCAGCCAGTCCTCCCATCATCGCGCCAGCAATTCCTGGAGAAGCAGCATCCGCACCTGTTAAATACAGACCCTCAACCGGGGTTCTGACATCAAACCAAGGACATTTTTCCTTTTTGTATCTTTCAGGAACACAAGCTAAACCATAGATTGCGCCGTCAGGATGAGAAGTAAAATGTTCATTCGTGATAGGAGTAGAAAGTTCTGCAAATTCAACCAATTTAGTAAGGCCAGGAAATCTGGATTCCAATGTGGTCAGTATCCGATTTATGATCCTCTCTTTAAATTCTTTATACTCTTCTCCCCTTTTTTTCCAAGGTTCATCTTTCCATTCTGCAAAATTAGAATAGTCTGTGAATGTGATCACATCCATGGTATGAGACTTAGCTTCCGGATTTTTTAGACTTGGGAAAGAAAGATATAGATTCGGGATCTCATCACTTTCAGAAAGCCAATCATTTCTTTCGGAAAAGTTCTTATCATGATCAGGAGAAGCGAAAATCCAGTAATTCTCTCCACTAAATCCGAATTTTGCAGGACTCTCGGAAAGACCAAGATAGAGACAAATACTTGTGGTCATTCTTTCTCTATTATAAAAATCTTTTAGATCTTTTCTGAAAGAAATCGGATAAGAATCAGGGATCAATTTTGTATAAGTAGGATAAGCTCCGGCACAGGAGATCACCACCGGAGCGAAAAAGTCGCGTTCATGACCTTCTCCTCTTAATGCTTTCGCTTTTACCCCTACTACCTTTCCATCCTTGATCAGGATTTCCTTTGCTTCTACGGAAGATAAGACTGCTCCGCCGTTTTCTTGTAAGATTGGTTCTATAGTATCGAAAATTTTACCGGCGCCTCCGACTGGATAATAGCCTCCGTTAATATAATGCTGCACGAGTGTAGCATGCATCGCAAAAGCAACTTTAGAAGGTGGAAGTCCGTAATCTCCCCATTGCGCCGCCAAAATTCCCTTTAAGTCTTCACTTTTGAAATTTCTATCGAAGTAATCTTTGAGAGTTACTACATTTCCTTCTCCTAATATTCCAATAAGAGAATCCAAAGGAGGAGGAGAAAGTCGCATCATGATTGCTTTTCCAAAAAGGACTGAAATTTTTCTAATATCCTTTAAATATCTTTCGATTGCTTCCTCTTCTTCAGGAAATGCATTGATCAGATCCGATCTGAACTTTTCCGGATCTCCATAAATATCAAAATTTCGAGTAGGAAAAACCAAACGTTCGAAAGGGTCTTTCATTCTTTTCCATGTGAGTTTTCCACGAGTGATCTTATCAGAGATCTTCTTACAAAGCCCTCCTTCATGCATATCGCCCACATAATGAATGCCCACGTCCCAATGATACTTTCCTTGTTTTCTTTGGAATTCGTGAGTAAAACCGCCAGGCTGAAAATGTTTTTCCAGGACCAGGACCTTCTTACCCGCAGATTGGGCCAAAAGACTTGCGGTGGTTAGGCTTCCCATTCCGGAACCTATAAATATAATATCGAATTCGTTTCCTACTTGATCAATATTCATTGACAAAACCTCTTATTCGCATTCAATGTGAACACTGAACACATTCAGTTTTATAATTAGACCCTTCAATGTAATACATGTCAACATGAAAAATTCCCAAGAAAAAAATTCATACCACCACGGGGACCTAAAAAGAGCCTTATTGGACGCCTCCATAAAGATCTTAAAAGAAGAAGGTTATAAGGCCCTAAGTCTCAGAAAAGCCGCTACCCTGGCCGGAGTCAGCCAATCTGCTCCCTATAGGCATTATCCAGATTTAGAATCATTATACGCAGATATCGCAGAAGAAGGATTTAAGATCTTAGCAGAAAGACAAAAAAGACTAAGAGCAAAATACAAAAAAAGACCTTTGCTTTTATTCAGAGAATCCGGAGTTTCTTATGTAGAATTCGCATTAGAAAATCCTGATCTATTTCGAATCATGTACGGAAACCAGATCGAAAGCCATCTAAAATACGATTCTTTGATCAAAACAGAAGATGAAACTTTTCAGATCATAGTAGATATCATCAAAGATTGTCAAAAAGCAGGATTGATCCCGGAAGGAAATGCAGAAAAAGCAGCCACCTCTGCTTGGACAATGGCTCACGGTGTTGCCGTATTATTATCAGGGCAACAAATGATGTTTCGATCTATCGAGATCAAACAAGCAAGAAAGATCACTAAGGATTTAATTCAGTTTTTATATACTGGATTAAAAAGATAATGAGAAACGATCCATTCTTCTCCGTTTTTGTATTTCCAAAGTTCTGCGCATGCCATAAAGAAAGTTTTCCAATAAACAAACCATTTTACTGCTTGTTCCTTTCCATAGGTTTCTTCTAAAATTTCCAGAACTTCCTTTTTATTTTTATACATATTGGAAAGCCAAGCTTCTGAAGTAAGAGCGTAATTTTTGCCGTTTACAACCCATTGGTCTGAGATCTGAAAATCCTTTTGGAAATATAAAAACAGATCATGAGAAGGCATTTGGCCTCCGGTAAAAAAGTATTTCGCCATCCAATCCGTATCATCTATAATATCAAAAGGATAAGCGAATTTTTTATGAGTGAATATATGTACAAAAAACTTTCCTTTTGGTTTTAGAAAAGTGGCCAACTTTTGAAATAGAACCTCATAGTTTTTCATATGCTCTAACATTTCTACAGAGATGATACGATCAAATTTAAGATTCGTTTTAAATACATTCATATCTGCCGTAAGAATATTCAGGTTTTTTAAACCTCTTTTTTTAGCCTCTGAATCTATGAACTTCTTTTGACTTTTAGAATTGGAAACTCCTGTTACTTTGCATTTCGGATACTTCTCCGCTACATAAAGAGAAAGAGACCCCCAGCCACAACCCAGGTCCAAAACATTCATCCCATTTTCGAGTTCTGCCCTTTTGCAAGTCAGATCTAACATCGCTCTTTCTGATTCGTCGATGCCTATATCTGAGGAAGTCCAGTAGCCTGAACTGTACTTCATATGTTTTCCCATTACCAATTTGAAAAAAGAAGCAGGTACCTCATAGTGCTGCTCATTTGCAGCCTTAGTATCAATTGCAATAGGAGATCGTTTTAGAAAATTTACGTATTGGATCAGGTGTTCCTGATTTTTTTCCAGGCTTCCTTTATCTTCCATACGAAGTCTGAGGCGTAGAAGTTGTCTTATTCTAAATCGAATCAACCAATCCGGAAAAATATCTTTTTCCATTAGAGTATAGATCAGGCTCATATTTCAGTTCTCCTATATTCTAAATTGGATCTACTTTTTAGGAAACCAAGGGAAGAATGCACTGGTCCTGGATTTATATTCCAGGTAAAGATTTCCCTTGGACTTTAGTTGTCCTATCTCATTCAAAGGAATACCTGTTATTTTAGTTAAAAGAATAAACATAACTAATGGAGAAATAAGACCAATCCATCCCCAAGGAGAAGCAAGTGAGACCAAGCCAAATGAAACCCAAATGATCCACTCAAAAAAATAATTTGGATGCCTACTATATTTCCAAAGCCCAGCATCACAGACCTTTCCTTTATTCGCAGGATCTAACTTAAATTCCGCTAATTGAAAATCAGCTACTGATTCTCCCCAAAGTCCGATTATAAAAACACAAAGGCCTATTATTTCTAAAGTATGTGTTTGTATGGAAGGATTTAGAGCGGGAAAAAGAAAAGGAAGGCTTAAGATCGTTCCTAGAATTCCTTGGAACTGAAATACATTTGTGAAAAATTTTCGATCTACCTGATCTCCATATTCTTTTCGGAATTCTGTGTATCTTGCATCTTCATGTCCCGTCAGAACTCTTGTGGTAAATATAAAATAAGAAAGTCTCCAACCCCAAACCGTTGCCATAAAAGTAAAGATAGCCTTTCTAACCGAAAAAGCATCCCCTAGTATAAAATACACAATTGCAACTGTGGAAATACAAAGTCCCCATCCCACATCTACGATGGAATAATTTTTGATCAGCTTTCCGATCAACCAAAGAAGGCTCATCAAAAAGAATATAACCACCCAAGCACTGAACATTAAAGACACAGCTTTTTCGTACATTAGAATGCTCCGATATACATGGATTTTATTTGCGAACTATCTGGTTTGCTTTTTTGACCAGTATTAATAATAAAAAATAAGAGATCCCTGCTGGAATTGGAACCATACATGTCCAACCAAGAACAGCATATCCTGCTGAATGAGAAAGCCCTTCCCATACCCCAGAACTGTCCCCTTCTACTAACTTATATGCCCAAGTCAGATCCAGCTCTTTGCCTGATAAATATGCTCCCAATTTTAAAAAAGGGATAATTAGAAAAACTTGAAATGGATACATCGCATAATTTGCAATCTGGATCGAGACAGGATTTAACCTTAAAACAAAACCCAAAAAGGCACATAATGCCATAGTGGTCCCGATCAAAGGGAAAATACCTATCGCTCCACCGATTGCCAAAGATAATGCGATCTTTTCCGGACTGGTTCCGGTTTTTAATTCTTCTAGGATCCTTGCTTTAGTCTTAGCTAAAAAGGAAGGTTTCGATTCTTGGTTTTCTAATTTTGTCACTGAGAATTTAGTCCGAGATTATTCGGTCTGGTATACACAACCTGCACTACGCTGATATTTCTCATATGAAAGGCTGCAGCGCAATACGAAAAATAATATCTCCATTTGCGTAAAAAGGATTCGTCATAACCCATACCTGCGATTGAGGAAAGATTTTCTTCGAATCCTTTCTGCCATGACATTAATGTTCGATCGTAATATTTACCTATATCTTCCAATTCATGAAGGAACATATCACCTGTCTTATTGATCGCCTCGTTGATCCGAGCTATAGAAGGTAAAAGTGATCCAGGAAAAATATGTTTTTGGATAAAATCCACGCCCTTTCTAAAAGATTCATATCTAGAATCTGGACAAGTGATGATCTGGTGAGCCATGAGTCCGTCTTTTTTCAAAACCCTATGACACATTGCAAAGAAGTCTTCGAAATATTCGTGACCGACAGCTTCTAACATTTCTACAGTCACGATCTTATCGTAAGAGCCCTGCACTTTTCGATAATCTTCTAGCCGGACTTCTATCTTATCTTCTAAGCCCATCGCAGAAATTTTATCTTTTGCAAACTTGTATTGCTCTTCTGAGATCGTATAAGAAGTTACTTTGCAACCGTAATTTTTAGCTGCATATGTAGAGAATGCACCCCAACCTGTTCCAATCTCCAAAAGATGATCGGAAGCCTTGAGTTTCAATTTCTTACATAAATTTTCTATCTTAGCGATTTGCGCTTCTTCCAAAGATTTTGCCTGTTCAGCAAAGTAGGCACAAGAATAAGTCATTGTTGGATCTAAGAACTTCTTATAAAAATCATTTCCTAGATCATAATGTTCAGAAATATTCCTTTTACTGCCTCGAACGGAATTATTTCGAAACAAATGTAGAAGTCGATTCCCTATATTCATCAATGTAAGATGAATAAAATTTTTATTAGAGCCACTAACAGAAGGTGTACTTTCAATATTTAATAAGAACCAACAGATGATCGCACGAATATCATCCGTGTCCCAGTCGCCGTCCATATAAGATTCTGCGAGCCCTATATCTCCGTATAATACCAATTTTTTGAAAAACTTTCTGTCTTTCACTTGTAGGATCGCATGATGAAACTCCGGAGGATCCGAAGAATTAGGATTTCCTAAATATCTTTGTCCGCCATCCGGAAAAAGAATACGCAAAGATCCTCTTTGCATCCCTGCTAATGCGGAGAAAAAAATCCTTTCATAAAAACCTAAAGTTCCGAGATCGGAACCTGCACTTTCCAACGGTTCTACTTTTACAATATTATCGCCTTCCAAGATGCAATCCTCTTTGTTTATCTAACCCTTCATTCTTTCGAATGAAAGGGATTTTTTTTAGGTAAAGAAGTAAGGCCTGCCAATGGATGAGCCCGATCACTTTCAAAGTCACAAAAGGATATTTTATGAACATCCAGATTAGATTTAGATCCGTCAGATCCGAAACCTTTCCGGTATAAGTTGTCACCATGACCCTTTCTCCATTTTCGAAAGCGTCTATCCTTAAGTTTACTCTTCCTCCTTGTGGAGGATTTAAATGAAATTCGAACTCGGAGTCCAAACCGACAAACGGAGACACATAGAAGAACTTCCCTTCTTTCTTTTTAAATCCTTTCTGATCAAAGGATCTTTTTCCAAGGAAGTATAACTTCATTTCTCCGAATGTATTTCCAACCTCTACAACGGCGCATATTGGATTTCCATCCTTATCCTCGGCAAAATAAAATGATACCGGATTAAAGACGTAGCCGAATACTCTTAGGTTGGTGATTAGCGTTACCTTTTCTACCTTCTCTTTGACTCCTTCCTGTCTTAAGTACTCTAAAAAATTTTCTTTTAACCCTTCTTTTCCGAAGTTTAAATGATCAGTATCTTTAAAAGAAAATACTCGAAACTTATTATTTCCAAGCATCCATAAACGATCGTTTACTATATCAAGTTCGTCCAGGTCCAATTGGAATGTAAAAATCCCATAATTAAACCGATTCGGTTTAGGGATCTTACGGTCATGCATGACTCTGGCTTCGACTATCTTGGAATTTAGTCCCATACCTTCCTTCCCAATAAGGTTTCCGATAATTCTCTAGCGGACCAAAATGCGTCCTCATGGAATCCATATCTAAAATAACTGCCGCAGAAATAGATAGGTCCCTTTCGATTCAGTTCGGATAATCTGCCTTGGGCCTTTAAAGAACCGACATGAAAAAGAGGATGTTCGTATTTGATCCTTTTCAGGATCTTTTTAGGATCCACAAGTCCTGGATCTCCTATAGATAGAAAATAATCCTTTTTCTTTGACACTCCCTGCAAACAATTCATCCAATAAATCGTATGAGGTCGGATCTGACCATGGATCTGGTCCATTCTATAATTCCAAGAAGACCAAGTGGACTTTGTATTCGGCATTACTGAATCATCCGTATGTAAAGTCGCAATATTCTCCTGATACGCGAACTGAGATAATAATTCTTTCTGTAAAGAACTAGGTTTTTTTAAAATAGATAAAGAACTGTCCGCATGGCAGGCAAGTATAACCTTATCGAATATTTCAGACTTCTTACCTTTGAATATAAGTTTTGCCTTTCCTGTTGGAGTAGATTCAACACCTAATACTGGTGAGTTCGTATGAAATCGATCTTTATTGGACGAGAGTAATCTTTTTACATATTCAATAGAGCCGCCATCCACTGTATACCATTGGTGTTGAGTATTCAGCCCCAAGAATCCATGATTCAAGAAGAATCGAACCAAGGAGTGTGCAGGAAACTCTAACATCAGATCTTCCGGGGTAGACCAAACTGCGGAACTCATCGGCACAAGATAGTATGTCAAAAGATCAGGATGATACCCTTCTTCTTTTATATATCTATCTAGAGAATATTCTTTGTATTTTGGATCTTGTAATATCTTAGGAGACTCATCGTTGAAACGATTGATATTCAAGAGCAGTCGTAAAAAACGAAAATTGAATATATTTTTTCTTTGAGCAAATAGACCGCTCAGCCCTGAACCACAAAATTCCAGATTGTCCGGAACATGCTGCACGCTAAAAGACATACTCGTCTTCTTTGTAGGCACATTTAATTCTTCAAAAAAACGTTTTAAGTTTGGGTAAGTAACATGATTGAATACTATAAATCCAGTATCTATCGGGATCTTTTTATCTTCTTCCGGTATGAATACAGTGTTTGTATGACCTCCAATATAGTTTTCTTTTTCGAAAACAGTGATATCGTAATGGTCCCGTAAAAAATAAGAACAACCCATTCCAGCAATGCCAGAACCTACGATGGCAAGTTTTTCTTTTTTGGAGTTAGATTTCCGTTTAGATTTCATGAGAAGGTTTCTCTATAGACTCAATTTATGTAAATACGGTTTGGAAAAATTTTTCCAAAGCTCGGCCATTAAAAGGTAATTCGTAGATTTAGTAAAAACAAAAATTACGGGCCGAACCCGTAAGCCAATACAATGTATCTTAAGATACGAAGTGAAAAAACTATTAAGGCAAAGATCCAAAATTTTTGGCGGAAAAATCCGGAAAGCACCGTGATTGGATCTCCTACAAATGGCAAAAAAGAAAATCCTAATGCCCAATATCCCCATCTGGACATTCTTTCTGCCCAGCCCGCATATGTTTTGGATTCGGAGATCCTAGTTTCTATTTTTTTTCCGAACCAATATCCCAATGAATAATTGAATGCGCAAGCGGCACAGTTCCCTATCGAGGCCCAGAACACTGCTTCTACTGGAGAAAGTCCAGACCAGATTGCTCCCATAAGTGCTGCCTCAGAACTGAAAGGAAGTAATGTAGCGGCCCCGAAAGAAACCAAACTCAATCCTGGTCCTGCATAATCTTGTAGGAGTTCCGATAAAAATTTTGAATATTCCAATATTAACTTCACTTAAGTCCTAGATTTTTTTCAGTATAAATCCAATTTCAAATGACCCCTTTGGGCTGTGGATCGGATATGTAAAGTAAGACGATTTGATAAAGAGCGCCTAACCTTGAAAAAATTAATATCCCTATTTGTAGTTTGCATTTTTTCCCTTCTGCCTTCTACTCTATTTGCAGAACCTTTTACCCTAATTGGAGGAGGTACCCAAACTTCTCCTTTCACAGCAAAAATAGGAGTCGGAGCTGGACAGGCAGAATACCAGTATGGCCTTGCAGGCAGATCCGAAACTTATAGAGCGGGATTCGAATATAATCCTAAAAACTTTGGCTTCGAGCTTGGAGTCAATCGTAGTGGTTATTTCATTCCTCAGGATCGCTCCACAGAAATGGCTTCTGCGATGATACTTTCTGCCCCAACTTTCGACAACTTTGGATATTATTTTGCAGCAGCGGCAATGATCGATAAGGTCACATTCTCCAAAACTTTCTTAGATTTAGGACCCACATTTCATTTCCGTCCAGGATCTAAATTTGATCCATATATCGGAGCAGGATTTGGAATCGCGGATATAGGCGCAAAACAATCTACATTAAGAGCGTATGGCAAACTTGGTGTCCGGATGAATTTCGAACGTAGCTTTTTATTCTTAGAGTTGGAAGGAGCTTCTATCAATCGCCATTTCCAAGGAGAAAAGTATATCTACGGAGAAGGTTCTGGGATTTTCGGATTCGGTTATTATTTCGGATCAGCATCCTCTTCTGAGAACAAGGAAATAGCTCCCGCAAAACAGAAAGAAGAAGAGCCTAAGCCGGAAGAAAGTAAAAAAGAAGAAATAACTCCTACTAAAACGGAAGAGGATCAGCCTACAGAAGAGAAGCCTTGAGTTAGGTTTAAAATTCTTCTTATATTTTATAGAGGAATGACTTAATTTTTCGTTTTACCTGAGTAAAGACCTAAAAACAATACGAAGCAAGCGGTATTAGCCTGCTTCGTATGGACATCTTCCAGTTTTCCTACCATTCTATCGGATATATTTCAGGTACAATTTTTACTATTTTCCTGATAGTCTCTTTGCTAAAATTAAAAAGCAAAACTAGACATGCATGGATACTAATCGGTTATCTGCTGTTCGTACTATTTTTGAATTTTGGATTTCTGATCCGAACTTCTTTATTCCTGCCGTCCCTATCTAAACCTGCTTGTTTCCTGATAGCACTATATACTTCCTTCTCCAACTTAGGGCTTTTATATTTTATATATTCTTTTTTTGGAATAGATCGCAAAAGAGAATCCAGAATTGCATTATTGGCAATATTTTCTGCGGGGATGTTCGGGTTTTTGTTCTATGTATTGAAGAATATCAACTCTGAAGTTTCCTATAATTTCAGCATCCAAATGTTCGAATTTCAAGAGCCTGAATCTACGGCTCCCATGGGCTCCATTCATTTTTTGACATTTATTTGGATATTAATCGTTCTAGTAAGACACAATATACATTTAAGAAGAGAACTTACTATTGAGACAGATACAGATTCGATCGTAGAGAAAAAAAGAGCCGTCCGAATGTCCCGCAACTTCGGACTGGCAATCTTACTTCATGCATTATTCTCTCTTACTTATACTTTTTATGGATGGGGTTATCTTTCCTTTTCTAATTTTCAGCTCATACTCACTTCTGTCACAAGCTTGCAACTTTTCTTTTATACAGTTCTGTATTTGAATTATTTTCCAGAACCTTCTTCTTTTATGATCAAAATACTAGGAGTTTCATTGGCAACAGTGCTAATCCTACTTTGTGTGGTAGCTCGGATCAGTTTTGTATTGATTGAAAGTCATTATGATGAAACAAGAAAAACAGAAATAGAAAACCTGAGAGAAAATCTAAAATTAGGGAAAGATCATATTCTCCCCAAGGATGTGTTATATCTAATTTCCAGTTTAGATCAGAATAATACTTCTCGTTCTGATTCTTCAGATAGAAACGATCCATCGCCTATTTCTAAAAGAATGTATAGAGTACTTTCTCTTCCGGAAAATAAGCCTGTATATATTATTTGGTACACATTTTATTCAGAAGGAAGGATCTACGAAATAGGTTATCCTTATGAATCTTATAGTAAGATGATCCATTCTATCGTTTCAGTGATTGCTTTAATCTTAATTTTTTCTTCTATCTTTTTGATCCTTCTGCTTCCCTATTTAATCCGCAAAGGACTAAGAGACTTACAGATAGATCAGAAAAAGGTTTAGGGCTTTAGATAGTACTAGACTAGCAGCTTTCTCATCTGCTCAGAGACGGAAGCTGCCGCTTTTCCTGCCGCTTCTGCAAAATCAGGGCCAGACGAAGAAAATATAATACTTCTGGAAGAATTGATTAAGGAATTTTTTCCACAAACTGAGATCACTTCTTCTAAAGAAGCGCCTTGAGCTCCATAACCTGGGATTAGAAAGATTCGATCTGGATGAGCTTTACGAATTTCTAATAACTCCTTTGGATGAGTTGCTCCCACAACAAGACCAACATTTTTAGCCGGAAATTTTTCGCTCAAAGCCGCAACTTCTCTGTATAAGGTCCTGCCCGTTTCAGAGAATGTTTTTTTCTGCAATTCGGAAGAATCTGGATTAGAAGTCAGACAAAGTAGGAAAACCATTTTGGAATCGTCTTCTATAAACGGTTTGATCGTATCAGACCCCATATAAGGAGAAAGAGTAAGAGAATCCACTCCCAATTCTTTAAAAAAGAATTTAGCATACTGTCTTGCAGTATTATCTAAGTCTCCACGTTTTGCATCTGCAACAATTGGGATCTCAGGATGATTTGTTTTAATATGAGAGATCAGTTTTTCAAACTGCTCAATTCCTTTGGAACCGAACGCTTCGAAAAATGCAATATTAGGCTTATAAGCGACTGCATATTCTGCGGTAGCATCTACAATCTCTTTGGAGAATACGTATAGTTTGTCTGGAGTATTTGCTAAGGAAGGAGGAAGTTTGGTGATATCAGGATCGATTCCAACGCAAAGAAGGGAGTTTAATATCTCCCTTCTTTTTACGAATTTGGAATAGAAATCCATTATTTTCTTACGATGTACTCTTGCGCAAAAGGAGGAAGAGTAAATGCAGCCTTATGGATCTCGGTAGAGTAATATTTTAAACCTTTTGGAACTCTATTCGGATCAGGTTGAACCTTATACGGGTCTGGTCCTTTAGAGCAGTAAGTGAATCCTATGATTCCAGAAGGATAAGTAGGAACCACTGTGAAATAATATCCGCAGTGATTGAAAACTTCCGGAATGAATTGGAATAATTCCCTAATTATTTTTCCGTGATAGTAAAAACTTTCCGCCTGACTGGTACAGATCCCTCCTTGTTTTAAGGAAGCAGCCATTGTCTCATAGAAAGGTCTTTTGAATAAAACTTCTGCAGGGCCAACAGGATCGGAAGAGTCAACGCAGATCACATCGAAATATTCTTTATAATCCTGAACGTATTTTGCTCCGTCTTCGTATGCGTGTTTGACTCTAGGGTCTTTCATCGCATTTGCGATCTCAGGAAAATATTCGTAACAAACGTCTACAACTCCCTTGTCTATCTCGCAAAGATGTACTTCTTTTACGGAAGGGTGTTTTAGGATCTCACGAACGGTTCCTCCGTCCCCACCACCGATCACTAGAACTTTTTCTGGATTCGGATGGCTCATCATAGGAACGTGAGCGATCATTTCATGATACGCGAACTCGTCCGCCTCGGTCATCATGACCACTCCGTCAAGAGTGAACATTCTGCCGAAACTTTGAGATTCGAATACGTCTATTTTTTGGAAAGGAGTCTTACGAGAATGTAAGAACTCCTTCACTCTAATCTTGAGAGCCCTTCCGTTAGGTAACTCGAGGGTCTCGTCCAGCCAAAGTTCCAATATGACCTCTTAGAAGCGGTTTGTTACTGTAAGACGCATTGCAGCGCCTTTGAAAAATTTGCGAGTAAACTCAGCCGCAACTTTAGGATCGTACCCTTTACAAGAGAAGATATCGATATAAGAAGTATTGGTATCGTTTGCGAAGTGAGCAGAAATACAAGAAGTCTCGATCAACTGCACCATGGAGTATCCAGCTACACGATCATCTTCGCCGAAGTAAACTACTTGGGTCTCACCGAAACGTTTCATCTCGATCAAATCACATAGTTCCACAACGTATTGTTTAATTGCATCTGCGTCACGGATAAGAGCTGCATCACAATTTTCTAGATCGATAGAGGTTAGAAGTCCCCAAGCTCCGTCTTTGAAAGGTTCATACACTTTCAATTCAGGGTCAGATTCGATCTTGGACTGGATATAAGTAG
Source organism: Leptospira saintgironsiae (assembly GCF_002811765.1). Classification (NCBI taxonomy): domain Bacteria; kingdom Pseudomonadati; phylum Spirochaetota; class Leptospiria; order Leptospirales; family Leptospiraceae; genus Leptospira; species Leptospira saintgironsiae. The sequence goes on from NZ_NPDR01000005.1 coordinate 32,402, forward strand.
GGAAATTTCCGTTAAAACGTTTACGGACAATTTCTGCCTCTTCATTACGAGCCCATGCGAGTTCAGGATTTTTCATCGCAGGATGATAAGTGATCTCTTGGCCAGCTTCGATGTCACGAAGTGCAACCAGAGTGATATCTCCCTGAAAACCGCAGTTTGCATCCGCAGATTGGCGGATATAATGAACAGAATCAATTCCGTCATCATGCAAAGGAGAAACCAAATAGAAATCCTTATGGACTCTATGTGGGGAAGAAAGTCCGGAAAGTCCTGCGAGTTCATTCTTATGAACTGCTTTTCCTCCCCAAACTGCTACAACTTCTCCTGCAGAGATAGTTTCCTTAGTAAAAAGGAAAGCTTCGCCTTTGTCGGTAGTAGCGATTTCGATACTGTTTCTTAGATAAGAAAAACGATTAACAATTTTAAGTTGGTCTTGGATCTTTAGGCTCATTCTCTGATACCTCTCCTCATTAAAGTCTGAAAATAAGTGAAGTCGACCCTTCCTCCCGGAGAGGGGAACTCGTCTTTATCAATTAGGGTGTTTCCGGCTCTGCCGGAGAGAAGATACTTATTTCCCAACTGGTTTGTGAGGTAGGTCTACGCCAAGTTTCAACAAACCGCGCTTCATTTCCACTACGGAGATGCTCTTTGAGCCGAAGCGTTCCTTGAGATATTCCAGAGCTGCCTGATTATCGATTAAGTCTCCGCAAGTGAAGACGTCGATAGCGCAATAACCGTATTCGGGCCAGGTATGTATGGCGAAATGGGATTCGCTCACGACAACCACACCGCTCACACCAAACGGACTAAATCTATGAAAAACAGATTTAACTGTGGTGGCGCCGGAGAGGTCGACTGCCTTCAACATGATATCTTCTACCAATTCGTGATTGTTGATGGTCTCGTAATCACACTCATAAAATTCTGCAATTACGTGCTTTCCCAATGCGTTCATCTACTGCCTGACACCTCCTAACCGGTTTTGGTTTAGTAACCGAGCATGCGTATGACTATGTTTTTTTGTCAACTCTCTACGTAAATTTATATTTATTTTTTCTGTGCAGCTTTTTCTAAGATCGGAAGATCCTATAAAGATATTACATTAGATTTCTCCGGCGAGTTTAGTCTGAGAATCAAACAAGGAGAATCATCATCAAAAATATACGAATTCAAAAATGGGTCCTTTTGAGCTTTTTCGGGGTTTTTTGGGTTATTTTAGGTACGCTTATTTACATCAACAGAGAGAAGTTCGACTTCTTGAAAACTTCTTCTTTTGTTTTTCATTCCAAACAGGAAGCGATCTCTAACGCAGAAAAAAATGAAAAAAAAGGAATCATACTTATCTTAACTCCTAGGTCTTGCGGAGAGTGTGGCGTAAGCGCCACACTACTAGAGGAATTAGATTCATTAGGTTGGAGTATTGTAAGATTGGAAGAAGAAGATCCAGACTACGAAACAGTACTCTCTGATGATAGATTCTCAGAAATACTGCCAGCAATCCAAGAATCCAAGCCAGCATGGGGAGTCTTCAATTTGGGAGAAGAACTTTTACTAGCGAAGCCTGGATTACCCAGCAAATTGGATCTAGAAACGATTTTGTAATGTTAGAAGAAGTTGTGAAGCTTCTTCTAAACGTTCAATCTCCCTTTTTTAGGAATTCGGAGATGGAGTTCTTGTCCTTCTCCAATGAATGTCTATGGATCTCTTCGATAACTGTTTCGATCACAGAGCCCATTAAAAATACTCCAGAGCTTACTTTTACTTCGTAACTTCTCTCTGATTCGAGAGGGCTGATCTCTTTGTAAACGGAGAATCCTTTGATGGTGACGATTGAATCATTTCCTGGAGGTGCAATCGTAAACTCATGGGTGTTTGTAGAGATATCGAAAACGGAATCTTCTAAAAGAGAAGGATCCGAAAGAAGTGTAGCAAGCACCTTTGGCAGGGATTCGGCTAACTTTACCTTTCTTTTTTGGTAAACTTTGTTTCCCTCTTTTCTTTCCTCCAATAATTCCACGTTTTTCAATTCGGGGAATCTATCTAAATATTTGTATCTATCTTCTCTAGCTCTGAGTAAATCTTGGAGGGGAACTGGGAAAGTTTGTACTACTTTATATTGTTTCATCCGGGGATCCTGAGGATTTGTTTAGCCGTTTCCCGGGCAGTCTGTTCGCATTTCCTTGCTCGGGAAACCCTTTTTTCCTTCCGGTCGAAAGGAAAAATCCGAATGACAGGCTAGCCGTAAAAGGGGCTCATGACTAGAGTTCCTACGCTAATTTCAAAGAATGAAAGACAGAACTTGGATAGAACTTTCCAGAACAGCGATCTCAGCAAACCTGAAAAATTTTCGCGCTCTTCTCTCCCCTAAGACCTTACTCACTGCAGTCATTAAATCAAACGCATATGGTCATGGGCTTTTAGAAACTGCCGAGCTCGCTCACAAAGCAGGAGCAGATCTTTTCGGGGTCAATTCATTAGAAGAAGCAAAACTTCTGCGTGGGAAGTACCCTGAGTTTAAGATCTTGATCATGGGAGAAGTTCCAGGACTCGCAGAAAGGACAGCTGAAGTTTCGGATCCGAATTTTTGGATCATTGTATCCCGCACGGAAGAAGTAAGAATTTTAACAAATTGTAAACCTTCTCCCCAGATCCATTTGAAAGTGGATACTGGAATGGCTCGTCTTGGATTTTTCGGAGTCGATTTGGAAAGAACACTTTCTGAGATCAAATCGGAAGGACTAAGACTAGATGGGATCGCTACTCATTTTGCAAGTACAGAAGATGTATTAGAGCAAAAATATTCCAAAGAACAGATGAAGTCTTTTTCGGAAGCGGTCCTTCTCGCAGAAAAATACGGATTCAAAAATTTAGTGAAACATGCATGTGCTTCTGCTTCTACCATGTTGTTTCCGGAAGCTCATTATGATCTAGTTCGAGTAGGAATTTCTCTCTACGGTTTATGGCCGAGTTTGCAGACTAGACTTTCTTTGCATCTAAGTGGCAAAAAAGATTTTAATCTTTCGCCTGTCCTTTCTTGGAAAACTAGAATTGTTCATATCAAAACCGTTCCGGAAGATAGTTTTGTAGGTTATGGTTCTACCTACCAAACAAGCGCAGCTACAAGGATTGCGGTTGTACCTGTTGGTTATTACGAAGGATTGGACCGTAAACTTTCCAATAATGGAGTCATGCTCGTAAAAGGAAAAAGAGCAAAGATCCTGGGAAGAATTTGTATGAATATGACGATGTTGGATATCACACATATTCATGATGCAGAGATCGGAGACGTAGTTACGATCTTAGGCAAAGATAAAGAAGAAGAAATCTCAGCAGATGATCACGCAAACTGGACTTATACAATTAATTATGAAGTTACCACTCGGATCAGTGAGTCGGTCCCTAAAAAAATAGCAGAATAAAAAGAGAAGAGGAACTGGATGGACCCTAATACAGAAAAAGAAACTCCAAAACAAGTTCAGCCTGTATACACTACTAAGACCTATAGTTTTATGATCAGGATCGTATTCAAAGCGAGAGGAATACTATTTGATGGTTTTGAAGAACATTTCCCAGCGAATAATCCTAAAAAAATTTTAGAAGCTCCCTATCCTTCCATCCTAATGGCAAACCATGTTTGGGAAGGTGATGTTCCTGCTCTCGCGGCAGTTTATCCTCATATTCATCCATCTATTAAATTTGCAATCCCAGCTAGAGAAGATATTTTAGGAAAAGATTTTTTAGTGAAGGAATTCAAACCGAAAGGACTTCTGAAACTATTCTTTTTACTTATCGATAAATCAGGAATGATTCCTAAATATTTAGATTATATAGGTTGTGTTCCGATCAAAAGACCATTCAGAGATAATGCGAGAGAACTTTTGAAAAAAGGACTCTTAAGAGATATGGTCGACCAAGAATGGGGTTATCTTTCTGACAGGATCTCTGAGGGAAGAAATCTTTTCCTATTTCCGGAAGGAGTTTTTAACCAAGACGGTTATATGGCTCAAGTTAAGAAAGGGGTCTATTTCCTCAGAACTAAATTCAAAAATTTGAATTTTACTTCCTTCACTTTGACTTATGATTATTTCTCTTCTAAAAAATCTGAGCTCCATATAGGCTATGGAGAACAATTCCCTATTCCTGAAAATGCGGATGCAGATCAAGTTACCGGAATTGTAAAAGAAAAATTAGGAAGCGGATATACTATCACCGCAGGAAATTTAGCTTCCTATATGGTCTTAAAATTTGAAGGAAAGGCTAAAGAAAGTAAGGAAAAATTATTTTCACTTCTTTTATCCTTAGCCGAAAAGATCAAAAGTTCTCATCCTGAAATTTATATTTCTGAAAAATTCAAAACGGATGCGCTAAAACATGCATTCGATTCTTTTTTAGAGAAAGCCAAAAAAGGTGGGTTCCTAAAATTAGAAGGAAACGATATAGTTTTCTTGGAAAAATTGTTTCAGATCCCAAAAGATCTTCATAATTTAAAGAAGAAAAATTTGGTCTTATATCATAGAAACCAACTCACGTACCATCTTCCTAAACTGGATACGCTTTGGTCCACAATCAAAGCCTGAGGAGTAACTTTTGGCATTTTGGAAAAGATTTGTTTCCCGTAAAACTAGGGTAGAGAACTGGATCACAAAACCCGGAGTTCTGGAAAACAGCGTACGTAAAAGTTTACATTTTCTTTTTAGATCAAGCTTAGAGGAAATTTTTCCCGAGGACCTTTCCATCTCTCCTTCTGCTTTAGGACTAGTTCGTCTTCCAGAAGAAAAACTAAAAGTTTTATCGGAAGAATTTCCAATAGAGAAAGCGTTCCCCTACACTTCTGCAGATGAATTTCTTTCTGAAGAATCTATGAATTCTATCGTAGAATTTATTGCAGGAACACAAGCCGCGCCTTCAAAAAATCTGATCCTAGGAATTTTAAATCAGCCGGAAGTCCAGGCGATCTTCTCCCAAGGATTGGAGAAGGTGCTAAATGAATTCCATAAAAAGATAAATCCTTTGCATGGAGTTTTCCAAGCGGCGGGTTTAGAAAAACAAATCTCTCAATTTTTATCTTCTCTATTACCTACATTTACAGAAAGGATTGCCGAGTTTGTTTCTATAGGTTCCGGAACTCAAGAGATCCAAACAGTGATCCGAAACACTTTGAAAATTCTTTTCCAAACAGGTTTTAGTGACCTGGGAAGATTGGAAACTTCTAGATTCGGCGCCGGAACCGATAGAATCAGAAGAGCGATTGCAAGTGATGAAAAAGTCCGTGGAGCCATGGAAAATTTATACTCCGTGAGCAGAGATACATTACTGAATCATTATAGAAAAGAAACCTTGAAAGAGTTTGTCGGCCTTTCGGAACCCGAATTGGATCTTTGGATCGGTAAAATTTCGGAAGATGCAGCGTCTAATATCAGAAAGGTCCACGCTAAAAGATCTCTTTCTCCTTTGGTTCTGGATCTGCTCTCGGATATTTTGGGATGAAGAAGGTTATCTCCACCATCCAAAACGCATTAGAATACCTGGATAAACTAGGACCTCAAAAATCCTTCCAGTTATTCCGTAACCTAGGTTATGAAGCGTTGTTTTCCATTTCGGAAAAGGTGGATCATAAAAAACTTTTATTCTTAAGTCAAAATCTGAGCGAACAGGAAATTGTAACACTTCTACAATCCATCCAAGAAACAACCCTTGTGGATCTGATCCAGAATACTGTTCCTTCCGATCTGGTATATTATGTAAAACATCTAGGTCTAAAAGATCTTAAATTTTTAGCGGAGTCTATTTCTCCTTTAGATGTTTCTAAGATCAATCATACTATAGGTTCTAAAACTATCGTAGAGATCTTAACAAATATCGGGCCTGATTCTTCGATCGCATATTTGAATGCAATTGGTATAGATTCCTTTCTGGAATTAACTAAGGCATTACCAGTTAAGGATTTTGTTCCTTTAACTAAGGCTTTAACTCCAGAACAATGTGCTGAATGGATCCGTAAAAGATCCATCTCAGAGATCCCTGCTTTATTAAAAGGTTTAGGAACAAAAAACGCTGTAAATCTTTTACAGCAGGTAGGTTTTCAAAAGGTAATTTCTATTTTATCCGTTTTGAATCCGGAAGAACTTGTGAATTTAATTCACACTTTAAACAAAATGAAATTACCTTCTGCCCAAAAACCTGCTGCTAAGAAGACAAAAGCCATTCAAAACAAAAGAGCTTCTAAAAGAAAACGTAAAAGTCCTTAAGTTTAGTTTCCTTTTTGAGCAGAGATCACTTCTTCCCTACTCTTAGAAATTCCATCCAATCTTTCTTTTACCAGTTTCTCGTATTCCGGATTGGAGTTCTTTGGATTTTCGTTCACTAATTTTTGGTAATTCTCCATTCCGTATTTCAGGATCTCTAACATATCGTCGGATCGTTTTAGTTTTGCATTTAGATAGAAGGACATTTCTTCTTTAGGAACATCTTTTCTTTCTAAAATTTCTCTTTGGATCCTATAATAACGATCTTCGTTTTCTTTTTTCTTAGCTATTTCTTCTTCAGAAAGTTTTTTAGGGATAAGGGAATTATTAGGGAATTTTTCAGTGAGAGGTTTGAACTTCTCATAGAGTTGCTCGTATAGTTTGGCTTTTTCTTCTGGGCTTAAACTTTCCAGATAAGACTTTGTTTTGCTAGGTTTGGAAACAGGTTCTTCTGTAATCGCAACAGGCGCGGAGACTGTTTCTTCTACATGTCCAGAAAAATCTAAAAAGGATCCGCCCTCGAATAAAGAATTTTCTTTTCGAGTCAGAGTCTCTTCTGATAGTCCGCCTTGGTAGCTTGTGTTTTCATTTGTAGAAGTTCCCGGAAATAGAAGATAAAAAATTCCGATCAAGGAAACGATAATTATGGATAAGATTAAATACGTTCTTTTTTGATTCATTCAGAATACAAAGGTAAAATCACCTTAAAAATGCTGCCACCTTTTTGGTTTGGCTCTACGATGACTTCTCCTCCCATTTTATTAGTTAAAGTTCGGCTGATAGAAAGTCCGAGTCCAGTACCACCCACAGTTCTGTTCCTTTGGTCTGGTATTCTAAAAAATCTTTCGAAGATCAATTCTTTATACTTAGGATCTATACCAATCCCGGTGTCCGTAAATCGAACCTCTACTTTTTTATCCGCGATTTTTTTAAGAGAGACATCGATTCCGCCTTTTTCCGTGTATTTTATCGCGTTCACAAAAAAATTCGTGATGATCTGAGAGAACTCAAATCTCACTCCTTTTAGTTTTAGATTTTCAGAGAGATCAGTAGTAACTGTAAGTCCGCTTTCAGATGCAGAAGGAGAATTAATATAAAGAACTTCTTCGATCACAGTTAACGGATCAAAAATTTCATACATTTCTTCAGACGTTTGTGAGTCCTTTTTCTCCAATTGTAGAAGGTTATCTATTAGGAAATTTAACCTTCTCACATTCTTGCGGATCACGTCAGTCATTCCCTTCTGATCTTCGTTCAAAGGAAGTTGTTCATCTGCAAATAGAAGATCAAAATATCCTTGGATATTCGTCATAGGAGATCTAAGTTCATGAGATATATTTGATATAAACTCATGTTTGATCTTTTCGGATTCTAGAATTAATGCATTATCATTTACTTGGATTTGATAGAATCTTTTTGTCTCGGCACTGAAGCCGGTCACACTCAAACCAACTGAAAATTTAGTACCATCTTTTAAGATCAAACCTGCCTCTGGAATGAAAGTCATGTTTTGGTCCTTTCCTCCAGGAGATTTCAGTTCCGTTTGTTCTAAAATATCAGGAAGAACTCTCGCAAGTCGAATATTTTTGATCTCTGAAGTTTGGTATCCGGATACTTCTCTGAACCTTCTGTTTGCATCCACGATCATTCTTGTGTCAGCGTTCACTATGATCATTGCATCAGTTGCAAATTCGAACATATAACGGTATCTTTCTTCCGTAGTTTGGCGTTTTAGATCACTTATATCTAATCTGGTTTCTAAGAGATAATTGTCCTCGGAAAGTCTTTTGTTCTTTTCCTCTATGTCTCGGATCTCTTGATTCAAATAATCTAATATTGCATTCACAGTGGAACGTATAAAAAGGTACGGGCTTTTAGGAAGTTGTGTATCTAAAGAAACTTCTCTTCTTCCTAAAAAGAGAGAAAGTGCCAATTCTTTCATTTCAGAAACCAAACTTCTGAGAGGAGAGATATCTTTTACAATATTGCCAAACTTTGCTTTTCCGTTTGAATAGTACCCATTATAAAGTTTGGAATTTGTCTGAGTGATGGAAGAAGGAAATTTAGGGAAAGGATTGTCTGCTACTGAGTGAGCCAGATTTTCTAAAATTTTCTTTCCTCCTTCTAAACCTGGGAAAGTTTTTCCATACATTTCCATCACGAAACGTACATCTTCCAACGAAGGCATTCCTGATAAAATTTTTCCAAGTTCAGGAACTGGCCTTCTATAAAATCCGTCTAGTTCGCCTGGCTTCCAAGGACAAGGGCCTACCCAATCCGCTACGAAAGAATCTCCTTCGTAAGCCACATTATTTGCCAGATCTTCCATTGCCTTTTTGATTGCTCTGGAAACTCTATTTGCTTCTTCCGGAAACTTAGAAGCGAATCTTCCTGTGAATGCGATCATATTCGTAGGTAAATAATAAGGAGGGATCTCGTTTTCTACTGTGAGGCAGTAACCCTTCTCCCCAAAAAATGGATACTCTTGTAAAGATGCGGCCGCACCCAAACACTCTGCACGAATAAACTCATGAGCGAGTAACGTAGGTCTTGTGGTAAGATAAGGTACTGGTTTTCTTCGATGGTAATTTTCGGAGCGAAAAAATTCCTCAGCTACAAATCTATCTAAGGAATAAGGATGTAAAATGGGTAAAAAACTATGATATGAATCTCGGATGGACTCAGCTTCCATATAGGATGCAGAATAAAATCCATGCACCAAACAAGATAAAATGATCCCTCTATAAAAGGTCCAATGCGGAGAAGTTTTTTTGAGTTGTTGATGTGCCCATGCGGTGAAGGGAATTTCTCCTGCTTCTGCCCTACCTTCTCTCAAGTGAGCAAGAACTGCCTCGTAACTTTTGAGTGCTCGAACTCTGACGAGTACATCTTCTTCTTCAAAGTATCCTCTACTGAAAGCCAGGAAGACCGGGAATGCTGTGAGCCTTGGGGTTGTGACTATCTCTATTTCTATCACGCGGTCTATCGTTCTTAGGCACCGGGTTTTTTCAAGAAACCCTTGGATTTCCTTTCTAAAACCTGTAAAAAAGACTCACGGGATCTGGATTTTCTTCCGAGAGACATAATAAGGATGTGAAGATTAGCCATTTTGGCTTAGGTAGGAACTCCTGAGGCTTGTATGAAGTTAGATGATCTAGAATCTTATCGCAGAATTGTCTCCAGAATGGAAGAAATCCAAGGAATTACTGAGAGATTTCAGCCGAAACCTCCAGCTCAGGACGGAGATCCTACACCTAAAAAGATAGAATCTGAATTTTCTCAAGAGTTGGACTCTAAAATGAAGGGGATTTTCTCCCAGGAGAATGATCCGACTCCAAAAGATCTAAGCAGTATTATAGAAAGAGAATCTAATAAAAACCATCTGGATCCAAATCTGGTAAAATCAGTGATCAAGGCGGAGTCCAATTTTAAACCAAATGCGGTTTCTTCTAAAGGTGCGATCGGCTTGATGCAACTAATGCCTGGAACCGCGGATATTTTAGGCGTAGAGAATCCTTTTGATCCAGAAGAAAATATCGCAGGCGGGACTAAGTTCCTAGCGGATATGATGAAAAAGTTCGGAAATTCTGATATGGCGATCGCAGCTTATAATGCCGGACCAGGCGCTGTTCAAAAATACGACGGAATTCCTCCTTACAAAGAAACGAAAGATTATGTAAAGAAGGTAAATCGTTTCTGGAAAGGAGAATATTAAGAAGGTATTAATAATACTTCTTTAATTCTCCGAACAAACAAGAAGTTAATTCAGAACAACTCGCCATCTTCTCAGGTTGAAGGCATACCTGCATCTTATCAAAATGTTTCCTACAACCTCTTAAGCAGGAATTTTCCACCTTATATAATTGGTCTTCAGAAGTTTGGGGATATTCGTTCTTAGTACATTTCGCAAGGTTATCGCAATAATCCAAGCAAATCTCTTTTCCTTCCCATTCCATTCCTGATTGAACCACAGGGCCTCTGGAATATTTGAAGGCGATAAATGTGCCCACGGCCAGACCCAAAACGAAAATGGGAAGATAAGGGAAAATTTTTCTAAAAGGGAATTGGCTCATCGACTCTCCAATTCGGAATTCTTATTCCGAGAAGGCTCATAAAAATATACGTATTCTTTTCCTTTAGTTGGGCTCAGGAGTTCCTTCAGGGTAACATCTCTTTTCCAAACAGTTTGTGTCTGGAGAAGTTGATATCCCGACGGAATAGGGACCTGCTCCTGGAAGAAGACCAAATATCTAATTCCATCCACACAATTTCGATCCGCACCTGGAACAGAATGAATGATCTCCGCACCTGGAAGCGCATTTCTAAAAGTAAGTGCAGTCCAAGGATTTTCTGAAACTATACAGATCTGTTTTGCACTAGTGAATGGTCCTTTCTCCGGAACCTCGCTTAGGTTTACTCTAGGAAGAATGGAAAATTGAATATAAGAAAGTAAGCCTGCAGCGAGCAGTAGATTTAATGCAATGGTGGAAGGAACTCCTGATTTTTGCACTCGGATCCTTCTTCCCCATAAGAAAATCAAAAGTAAGAATGCTGTGAATAGCAATTCCGCCCATATATTTTGGCCAAGAAGAATTCCGAATCCCCACATTGCAGCCAAAACCAAGACACTAATCCCGAAGCAGAATAGATAGTTCAAGGATAGAAGCTTAGAGAATTGATATTCCTTTTTTCGAATGAAGAATAATCCGATTCCCAAGAAAGCCAAAGGGATCAATGGGAGAAGGTAGTAAAAATCCTTACGGTTTGGCGCCAGGTGGACCAAACAAATTGCAAGGATTGCCCAAAGGTAGGAACTCCCGACTACTTCTCTTACTGACTTTGGCTTTTGGAATAATTTAGAATAAAATCCCGAAAAGACCGCGAGGCTGAATGGAAAACTATAGAGAAAGAATCCAAGAGGGATAATCAATTCAGATTGATTTGCAGTGGCTGCGGAAAATTTTCCTAGGTTTTCTGTGAATAAGAAGATCGTTAGAAATTCTTTTCCTAATTCTGAATAGGAAAGAAGGACCAGAATCCAAATTACCGGAACGATCAATGAAGAAGAATGGAATATGATATGGGTAAGGAGTTCCTTCCCAATTCTTTTTTTGCCTGCCCATCCCCCGTTCAAGTGAAGAAGAAAAATTCCAATAATAGAATAAGACCCTAAGATGATCCCACTATATACTTGGAATACAGGACCTTTGATTAGAATTGCGATCCCAGAAAAGAAACCTCCGACAAATAACCAGATCTTATTTTTAGAAAGCCTGAATTCTAAAATTGTAACGGAGACTAAAATGATGAAGAAGGCCAATAAAGACTCCATCATCACCAAACGGGAAAATTTGAATACGCCTAGAGTAAGAGTGTAAGCGGCAGAAATTGTGAACGCAAACTTAGGACTTCCACCTGCCCTTCTAATTCCTAGGTAAATTAGAACAGAAGATCCGAAAAAGAGTAAAAAGGAAGGAAACCTTTCTGCAAAAAAGCTGACACCAAAAAGACTGTCCGAAAAAATTCCGAGCCAAAACAGAGCGGGTGGCTTGTAGAGATTTAAAACGCCTTCAAATTTAGGGAAAAGATAGGAAGAAGAGGCTAAACTTTCTCGGATCGTAGCGATATGCATCGCTTCATCCCCTTGGGTTAAGATAGCATTCCCTCCAGATCCAGGAAGAAGGAGGAATACGTTTAACAAAATGAGCAGAGAAACGAATATTCTATCTTCATTTAGGCTTTTTTTATAAAACGAATTCCAAACCATAAATTTGAGGAAAGTTCCCTTTTAAACGGAGTCTCGATCAGAAAGGATCAAAAATTCCGCATGTAATCATTCACTTACTTATCACCATATTGTAAAAATAAACGGAGTAGGCAAGAGTAAAGTGATCTAAAAAACAAAAATGCGCTTGGCTGATTAGTCGAAGGTCGGGATACATCCCATATAGGCAGTTAGATGGTTCGAACCCCTAAGAAAAAGGTCAAAAAAACTAAGGTATCCAGAGCGGGTGCTCATAGTTCTAGTAAAGGCCCTAAAAAAAGAGACCGAAAGGCAACCGAGACCGCTTTGATGAAGGCGGGGATACAAGTTTTTGCCAAAAAAGGATATGACGCAGCGACCACTAAGGATATCGCCAAGTCTGCGGGAGCCAACGAGGCTCTTATTATGCGTTATTTCGGTGGGAAGAAGGGACTCTTAGAAGCAATCCTAACTAGAACAGACGACCTAGGCGATTCAGCTGCAGGAAAAAAAGAAGAAGAGACCAAACAACTTCATTTGGATGAGGCTTTGGTCGAGTCCATTACGGAAAGATGTTCCGATTTCAAACATTATTCAGACTTCATGAAAGTTGCAGTCAGTAGGATCATCTTAGATCCAGACGTTAGTAGAATTATCCAGACCAAAATTTATACCAAAGCTCTTCCTGAAATGATCCATGAGTTGGAAAAATTTAAAAAGGGAGGAGAGATCGATCCTAAAGCAGATCTGAAATCAGTTGCGTTTGGTATTTCTTCTTTGACCTTTGCGCTCGGATTTATGGCTCAAGTGGTTTATAAAATTCCGGAATCGGAAATCAAAGCTACTATAAAAGAAATGGTGAGGATCTTGCAGAAGGGCTTAAAGCCAGACTCTAAATAAAAAAGCCGAGACCATTATTAAGGCCCCGGCTTTTTTCAGAAAACTTTTACTTTTTGGCGCCGATCAAATTCAAAGCGCTTCCCGCCTTAAACCATTCAATCTGCTGAGCGTTGTAAGTGTGGTTTACTTGGAATTCATCCTTACTTCCATCTTTATGATGTAAAACTAATGTAAGAGGAGTTCCTTCTTTAAAACCAGTAAGTCCGATAATATCAATCTTATCGTCTTCTTTGATCTTGTCATAATCCGCCTTATCCGCAAATGTCAAAGCAAGCATACCTTGCTTTTTCAGGTTTGTTTCATGGATACGAGCAAATGATTTTACAAGAACTGCTCTTACTCCTAAGAATCTAGGCTCCATAGCAGCATGTTCTCTGGAAGAACCTTCTCCATAGTTTTCGTCTCCGATTACTATGGAACCAATCCCTTGCGCTTTGTACTGGCGTTGGACTTTAGGAACTTCGTCGTAAGATCCATTTAGTTGGTTTTTCACACTATTAATCTTTTCGTTAAAGATGTTCGTAGCTCCAATCAAAAGGTTATTGGAAATATTATCCAAATGTCCTCTGAATTTCAACCAAGGACCTGCCATAGAGATATGGTCAGTTGTACACTTTCCTTTTACTTTGATAAGAAGGTTCAGTCCTTTTAGATCAGTGCCTTCCCATTTAATGAAAGGAGCGAGCAACTGTAAACGATTGGATTTAGGATCCACAACCACTTGCACGCCAGAACCGTCGGCTGCTGGAGCTTGGTAGCCAGCATCTTCTACATCGAACCCTTTTTTAGGAAGTTCGTCTCCATTTGGAGGATCTAATTTTACCTTCTCCCCTTTTTCATTGGTAAGAGTATCGTTATTCGGATCAAAAGTAAGATCTCCCGCAATTGCTAATGCAGTTACAAGCTCTGGAGAGCCCACAAATGCGAAAGTGTTCGGGTTACCGTCGTTCCTAGATTGGAAGTTACGATTGAAAGAGTGAACGATAGTGTTCTTCTCCTTCTTATCCGCGCCTACCCTGGACCACATTCCGATACAAGGGCCGCATGCGTTCGCAAAAACTTTTGCTCCAATCTTTTCGAAAACTTTAATAAACCCGTCTCTCTCTATCGTGAAACGAACTAGTTCAGAACCTGGAGTGATTGTGAACTCAGCCTTAGGTTTTAAAGATTTTTCTGCTGCTTGATTAGCAAGAGAAGCCGCACGAGCAATATCTTCGTAAGAAGAGTTTGTGCAAGAACCGATCAAACCCACTTCTACTTTTGTAGGCCATCCATTCTTCTTAGCCTCTTCTTTCATTTTAGAAATTGGAGTAGCTAAGTCAGGAGTAAAAGGTCCGTTCAAGTGAGGTTCCAACTCGGAAAGGTTGATCTCAATCACTTGGTCGAAAAATTTATCAGGATTTGCATAGACTTCTGGGTCAGCGGTGAGGTGTTCCTTCACCCCATTCGCTAAATCAGCGATATCCGCTCTATTAGTAGAACGAAGATACCTTTCCATAGACTCATCATAGGAGAACGTAGAAGTAGTTGCTCCGATTTCAGCTCCCATATTGGCGATAGTTCCTTTTCCAGTACAGGAAAGGGAAGTAGATCCTTCACCGAAGTATTCTACGATTGCACCTGTTCCGCCTTTTACGGTAAGAATTCCGGCTACTTTTAAGATAACGTCTTTTGCAGAAGTCCAACCGTTTAGTTTTCCAGTTAACTTCACTCCAATCAGCTTAGGCCATTTAAGCTCCCAAGGAAGACCAGCCATAACATCGCAAGCGTCTGCTCCACCAACTCCGATCGCAACCATTCCCAAACCACCTGCATTTACAGTGTGAGAGTCGGTTCCGATCATCATTCCTCCAGGGAATGCATAATTTTCTAATACTACTTGGTGGATAATTCCAGCTCCGGGTTTCCAGAACCCGATCCCGTATTTGTTGGAAACAGAAGAAAGAAAGTCGTATACTTCTTTGTTTTCAGTAGAGGCAGTTGCTAAGTCTGTAGAGGAACCAGTTTTTGCAGTGATCAAGTGGTCACAGTGTACTGTGGAAGGAACTGCTACCTTACTTCTACCTGCGGACATGAATTGTAATAAGGCCATTTGCGCTGTTGCGTCCTGCATTGCAACGCGGTCCGGGGCAAAATCAACGTAAGATTTTCCTCTTTCGAAATTGGAGGAAGGTGTTCCTTCCCAAAGGTGAGAATAAAGAATTTTTTCGGTCAGAGTGAGAGGTCTACCGACCACTTCTCTGGCTTTTTTAACCAGGTTCCCGAGTTTTTCATACCGGGCACGAATCATATCTATATCAAATGCCATTGTCATCTCCGATGATGGTTTCATCGTCTCTTAAGGTCGGGGTGCTTGTATAGGATTTTTCCGCCAAAAGGACAATTTTAAGAATACGGAATATCCGTTTACTATTAGATTAGACGAAAGAATGTAGAGAAGAGTCTGGAGTTCCTGCCAGAAATTAGAAGAGAGAAGAAAAGGGAGATAACTCCCCCTTCACTTGACGATTTGGATATTCACTCGTCTATTTTTTTCCGGACTTTGTCCCTTCCCCTCGGGAGAAGAAACTACTTGAGAACCTTTCGCTTCTAAAATGAAACGAGAAGTTTCCAAACCATTTCCTAATAAATAATCCCTGACCATCTCGGCTCTGAGCTGGGAAACTTTCAAGTTCACCTCTTCGGTTCCTTCGGAAGAAGCATGTCCAATCAGAACCGCCTTAGCATCCGAATGTTTTTTGAGAAGAAGGGTAAGAGAATCCAGGATCCTTCTTTGGGATTGAGGAATTTTTATATCATTCTTATCAAAAAGGATCGGAGAAGCTTGGATTTTAGAAGCAAGTTCCGCGTCCTTTCCGGAAAAATTCGCTGATTCGTGCTTCTGAGAGAAGAACCCGAAAATACTTTCCTTCTCCGAAGAAGAAGTTTCCTTCTTCTCTTCCGCCACTTGCTTAGGTTTGCTTTCTTTAACTTCTTCCGTATGACTAACGGATTTCTTTCCGTTGTTTCGAAATGCATAATAGATTCCTATTCCGAAACCTCCAAGAATAATAAGAGAAAGGACTAAAACGGGAATGCTATTCTGCTTTTTCGCCTGGCCTGCGGAAGGAGTCGGGATATATCCTCTATAAGGTTCAGAATGTTGAGAACTCATAAGACTGATCGCTTCATCGTGAGAAGTGTATTCCTCTTGTGGAGAAGATTTGGTTTGAGTATGAGAAGATTTTTCGGCGGCCCATTTGCGAATTTCAGTACGAAACCATTCGTCTGCTTTTGCAGTAAATTGGAAATTTTCACGGACATATTCCATCGTTTTCTTTTCGATGTCCGTATAGGTATTATTATCCTTCACAGCGTTGAGAAGTTTTTTTGCATCTGCGATTGAAATACGGCCGTCTTTTTTGCCTGAGGTAGCCTTCTCCGCTAACTCGATCAGGCCTCGATCATATTTTTTGCCTTTTATAGTGACGTAATAATTCTGTTTCTTAGTCATATTCTCCGTCCGTACTAAAAGCCATGAATCTTTTTATTCGAAGAACCCTTTTCAAGGTAAATCAAATCTTAAGTTAAATTGATAGAAGATCCGTGCAACAAAAGTTTTGCGAGGCCTATATTCATTATCGAACCCTCTATGATGCTTTCTTAATTCTAAATGAAGTCAGAAGAGAATAAAATCCGCAGTTTTCAAATTTCTCGCCAATATGGGCTAACTTCTGAGAGGGAGTTCCTTCCCAAAAGTACCATTAGAAGTCGATCCAATCCGATGGAAATTCCAGAACATTCTGGAATGCCTCTCTCCAATGCTTGAAGGAACTCCTCGTGAACTGGAAAGACTTCCTTGCCTAACTTTCTTCTCAACTCTTGCTCTTTTTCGAAACGAGCTCTCTGTTCTATCGGGTCCAAAAGTTCATAAAATGCGTTAGCTAATTCTATATTTCCGAAATATAATTCGAACCTTTTCGCCGCACCGTTTTCAATTCTAGAAAGAGCAGCCATTTCGGGAGGATAATCATAGACGAATTGAAATTCCGAAGTGAAGTTTGGTTCTAGTAAGTTTAAGAATATTAAAAAAAAGCAGTCTTCATATTCCATTGAATCGAAAGAGAGATTTGTTAGAGATAATTCCGTTACTTTTCGTTCTAAGGAATTTCGGTCCCAATCTATGTTTGCCCAATTGGAAAGGAGTTCCTTCACTGATTTTCTTTGGAATTGTTTTTCTGGAAGAGGAAGACTTAACTTATCCGCAATCCATCGAATAAGCTCTTCGAGAAGATCCATCGCCTGGTGTAAATCAGTGCCAGTTTGATAAAATTCCAGCATTAGGAATTCTGCAGTATGGTAGGAACTCCCTTTCTCCCCTGAACGAAACGTATGGGCGATCTCGTATACCTTTTTCGCACCTAAAGATAAAGCTTGCTTGAGAGAATATTCCGGAGAAGTAATCAGATATCCCTTCTCAGCACCCGAGGGAGATCCTACCATAAATGGATCCAAATACGGCTCCATCCCCGGAATTTTTTTCAAAGATGGAGTATCAACCTCGAGGAATCCTTTTTCATAAAAAAAAGTTCTCGTAGCATGTAAAAATCTGGATCGAAATGACAATATTTCTAAGTTATTCAACTTCATCTTTGAATATGAACGCTCAAATGGCAAACTAATCCTTTAGAATGGGAAACTACTGTGGAGTATAGCCGAAAATACAATTACTTTGAAATAAGAAAAAAGCCCAAGGCTGTCGAGATAGAACCTCTTCTTTCAGAAGTAAACGACCAAGTATTGGGTGAATTAAACTCGGTTTTAGCAATGGCCTTTTATGAAACAAATCGGCATGTAAAATTGGAAATATCAAAATTCGAGACTTTACCGTTTCCGGTAATAGAAAAACTGATCAAATACGCCTTAGATTTGAGAGAGAAGAATCGAGTGCTAATACTATCCAAACCGAGACCTCCGATTCGAAAATACATTAAGACCTTTTCTTTAGAGGAATTAATTCTGATCCTCTGACCTTCTCCTTCTTTCCGGAATATTCCACGCATGAAAGGATAATTTTAATCCGAGATTTCCGAGTAGTAACAGAGTTCGAGCACTCAAAGCAGTTTCTTCTAAATTACCATTATTGAATTCAACAGAACAATAAAGTACGACATTATGTTTTTCGCAAAAACTTTGGAATTCTTTGCGACGAGGGGCAATTCTTTCTAATAATTCTTGGATATGATCTTCTAATGGGGAACTTGCATCTCTTTTCGAGTGAATTTGCCACAAGGAAGAAGTGACGGATTTTCCAGAGATGGCAGGAACTCCTTTGTTCACTGACAAGTCCGGCCGAATACCAAGGGTTCTGGTTACTTCGTGAACATCCAACCCGGGCTCCGAAACAGCAATAAGCGCCCAACTCCTGGGGAAGGAAGGATTACTGTATTTCATAAACTGTCCAAAACCAGACTTTTCACATTAAGAAATAAGAATTCTCTAGAAATACCATTATTGATGAACAGCAAAACCTTCGAAAACGCCAAACATATAGCATTTTTCGAATTTTTGTTTTCCAATCAATACATTTAAAATCCCATTTTTTGCTATGTTACAATTTTGGTGGGAATAATATGTTGTAATGAGGTTAAATTTAACATCCAATACACCTGAGGCGCTTATGAAGAATATTCTGGTAATTGAAGATGATCCGGACATCGGGAATTTAATACGAAAGTCATTAGATTCAGCTCATTACCGAACTACAATTCAAACTTCTGGCGAAGAGGGCCTTAAATACTATAAGGCAAATCACCCTGACCTCCTAATTTTAGATCTCTCCTTACCTGATATAGACGGGATGGATGTATGTCGAACAGTCCGAAGATCTGACGAGAATACTCCTATTTTTATAGTTACTGCCCGAAATGAAGAAATAGATAGAATAATGGGACTTGAGTTAGGCGCGGACGATTACATCACAAAACCTTTCTCGGTAAGAGAATTAAAAACTAGAGTAGATGTATTCTTTCGTAGATGGGACAAAAAGGCTGGTATTAAACCGAATATTGGAAGCGGCGGAGAAATCATCAGAGGATCTTTGAAAATCGATCCAGTTCGTCGTAGAGTCACTTTGAAAGACCAAGTGATCAATATCTCCCGAAAAGAATTTGATATTTTACAACTAATGGCAACTTCTCCAGGAAAAGTTTTCTCCAGGGAGATGATCTTAGAAGCAGTTTGGGGAATGGAATGGGATGGATTTGAAAGAATGATCGACTCTCACATTAAAAGAATTCGCTCCAAATTGGAAAAGAATTCAGCTCAACCTGAATGGATCGAAACAATTTGGGGAATTGGTTATAGATTTACTGATAACTATGAAGGTATCGTAATCATAGATTAGATCTTTAAATTACCGAAAATCCGTTCTTAGACTATTTTTAAGGACGGATTTCTGAGGAGTTCCTTCCTAAAATTAATTTCATCATTCGTATAACTCGCAGTTTGTAAAAAAATTCGCTCCATTTTTCCATTCCGAAACCCGGGTCTTCTATGGAAAAAATAAAACCAACATATCACCGTTCCTTCTCGCAAAACATAACTTTGGGAAATATACTTAAAAAGAAACGTAATGTCTCTACCCTTCTGATTCCTCCACATTTGGAAAAATACGTTCGCAAACAAGGCATCAACTATTTACTACGAAAAGCACTTTCGAGCCAGCGAAGAAGTTTTCATTCAAATAAACGTATTAATTCTAAATCCATATACACGAAATATCAGAACATTCGAGGAAGATCGAAGGAAAATAAGTATATAAAATTTAACTTCAGACCAAGATCAGAAGATTGGACTCAACTCAGAAGTCTCGCCATTAGTCATGGAGTTTCAATGTGTTATTTATTTGTACTATTATTGGAAGAATATAAATCTAAAGGCTTTTCAAATTCAGAAAAAATAATTTGGCAAGTAAAAGCAGTCATACATGCAAACTTTGATTCAAATATCTTCTTTCGAGAACTATGGATTTCAGAATACCAACTAGCGAAATCTGATTTTAGAGTAAAAAGAAAAGATCCTCATGGGCCAAAAATCGCTTAAAGGACAGAGTATTTACTAATCATATATATTAAAGATTACTTAGAGAATTTTCGGCAGAGATAGCAAATTGCAAATCAAAGCTGGATAATCCCTTTAAACTGTGAGTATATAGTTCCACTCTAACAGAACTATACGAAAGAAGGATTTCTGGATGGTGATCCATATCATTAGCTATATTTGCAAGGGCCGTTATGACTTTAATTCCATCTAGATATTGAGATAATTTATATACTCTAACGATTTTTGGAATTACGTCTGCCGAAATAACTTCCCAAGTAATCGGGAGTTCCTTCTTAATTTGCTCGATTGAAAGTGGAACTGGAGAATTTTCCATGAAATCTTAGAATTAGAGCACTTTTTTCAAGGCCTGCTTGATCTTCTCTGCATCATCAATAGCGCCATTTGAAAGAGATCCTGCACGTGCCATCAAGTTAACGGCTCCATCCATTCTCGCTTTTAGCTCTTCGATTTTGTGCAATTGATCATTTAGAAAAGCGAGTTTAGATTCTATCTCCATTTCTTTTCTTTCAAGAAGAAGTTTATAGTTCTCTAATTCTTGGATCTTCTTGCGGGTCTTTTTCGCCTCGCTATCCACATCTTTGCGATAATATTTCTCTAATTCTTTTTCTGCCTGAGCGTGACGATCGGCTTCCGCCTTAAATTCTCGCTTCAAATGTTTCAGAGCTTGGCGATACGCTCTATTGTATATTCTCTGTCTTTGAGTTCTTCTTATCTTAGCTATTTTAGATAATAAATTCATGTGCCATCCCCTTTTTACTTTGCATCGACCGGAATGGTTTTCGCTTCAATTTCTATCCGTTTGCCGGTTAGACCTAATATATCGACTTATTTATCCCTACGGTCAAATTTAAAGTCCTTAATTTTTGCGATTGATTGATTTCAAGATGTAAAATTCTTGAAATTGATTAGCTATACTAACATAAAAGTATCTGGAGGGCGTTCTTATGTCTAAAGGTGATAATCTAAGCGAAGAACTCCAAATTTTGAAAGATAAGGCCAAGCAAATTACTGGTAAGGCCCGGGAGGAATACTTGGAACACGTATCTGACCTAAAGGAAAAATTAAAGCAAGTTACTGGTGAGACCAGTGAAAAGGCTAAACAAATCATCGATCAAACAGGAACTTATATCAAAGAAAATCCTCAAAAAGCAACTTTGATCGGATTAGGAGTCGGAGTCGGGATAGGCGTTATGATAGGAATGCTTATCGGTCGCAGAAAATAATAACGGAACCTCCATTGGCCGCTAAAAGAACGGATTCAGAAGAAATTCCTTACGAAAATAACGAGAAGCAGGATGGAACTTCCTTTTCAAGTTTCGAGCTGAAGGAACACCTGCTCGCTTTCATCAATTCAATAGCAGAATATTTTGAAACTCTTCTTCTTTACGCAAAGAAAATCGCAACGGAAAAGATTGTATTGGGCATCCAAGCCTACGTATTCTTTCGAATTGCTCTTTTCTTTATTAGTTTAAGTGTAATATTCTTTCTCGCTGCCTTTTTTCTCTATTTGCAGAGACAATTTGCAGGAGATCCGCTACCGGCAGCCTTGGGAACTGGTGGTCTTTGCTTTTTCATTTCCTTGTTAGGTGTTTTCGCTCTTATTCGGAAGCTTAAAGCGTAGAAGTGGAAGGAACTCCCGCCCATGAGTAAAGCTAAGACCAAAGAAAACCGTATCTTCTCCCTGAATCCTCTTTCCGGACAAGATTACACCCCATGGAAAGATCCCTCCGAAATGAGTAAGGAAGAACTCCAGCTTTACTTACAGATCAAAAAACTGCAGGTTCGGCTGAGTTTCGAAAGATTACAATCTTCCATTAGTTACACTGGAATGATAATTGAAGCCTTCCAAAGCCTAGGGCTTCAGGATTGGGTCCTAAAATTACTGAACCAAGAGATCGAGGATACTCCAGAATAGTCTGGAGTTCCTACCAAACCTTACTTCACCTCTCGGATCTGGATCGTCTCCACCCTGTCAGCGCCCGCAATAATATCAGATAAGATTACAACTTGATCCCCGTCCTTCACTCGGCCGCTCGACTTTAAAGTTTCAATCGCCAGCTTGATCGTTTTCTCAGGGTCACTGGAAAAATCGATCCGGTATGGAATTACACTTCGGGTCAGCCAAAGTTTACGTCTGACAGTAGTCATATTGGTGAAAGCGTAGATAAGTGGGAACCTAGGATGGAAGGATGCCACGTTCAAAGCCGTAGTTCCCCTTCTGGTAATCACTATAATTGCAGGAGATTTGATAGAATCAGAAAGCATCGCCGCTGATCGAGCCATTTCTTCCTTCTTGTTGGAAGGAACTCTTTCCAAAACATAACCTAATCCCGGCGCCTTCTCCACTCTTTCCGAGATTTTATGGAGCATATCCACACAACGAACTGGGAATTTTCCTGCGGCAGTTTCGCCGGATAACATGATTGCATCTGCTTCTTCAAAAACCGCGTTGGCAACATCAGTCACTTCCGCCCGGGTAGGAGAAGGATTATTGATCATGGATTCCAAAAGATGAGTCGCAACGATCACTCTTTTTCCTTTGATCGCACATTCTCGGATAATAGCACGTTGGATTAGAGGAAGTTCTTCAATAGGAAGCTCTACTCCAAGATCTCCTCTTGCTACCATCACGCCATCAGCAGCTTCCACTATTTCTAACATGTTCTTAACGGCTTCTTGGTCTTCTATCTTAGCGATGATATCAGTATGACCATTATTTTCTTCTATGATCTTACGAAGTTGATGGATATCTTCCGCAGAACGAACGAAGGAAAGAGCAATAAAATCCACATCTTCTTCTAAACCAAAAAGAATATCCTTTTGGTCTTTCTGAGTGATAGAAGGTAAGTTTACTCGGATACCTGGAAGATTGATATGTTTGCGAGAGCCTAATTTTCCACCATCGACAACTTTACATTTCAGAGCAGTCTCTTGGATCTCTTCCACTACCAAATTGATTAAGCCGTTGTCTACTGTAACCCTGTCTCCGATCTTAAGGTCTTTCACGATATCGCGATAATTTACGAAAACAGATTGTTCCTCGGATTCTTCTCCTGGAATGATATGAAACGTAAAAGACTCGCCTACTTTTAAGTCCAAATGATCTACTTGCAGATCTCCAGTCCGAATTTCCGGACCTTGGGTATCTAATAAGATCGCAATAGGATGTTTTAATACATCTTTATTCAGGGATTTTATAGCTCGAATTATGGATCTATGGAAATCATGATTTCCGTGAGACATGTTCAATCTGGCAATATTCATCCCAGCTTCCGCAAGGGACTGGATCATTTTTTTGTCGGCGGTTGCTGGGCCAATCGTGCAGATAATTTTAGTTTTTCTGAAATTAACTAATTCATTTTTCATGTATATTCGGTTTTATTAAAATTGCTCTAATGATCCGAGCTCAGATTTTAGGAAGGGTCCTGTTCAGAAAATCTTCGAAAGAAATATAAAAATCGAACTTTTCCTGTTCAGGCATGCCCGCGTTTTTCTGCTCGTCTACGATCCTCTTCGCCTTATCCAGCAAGGCCTTGCCGTTCTTTTTCAAGAACCTTCTGCTAATAAGGATCGGAAAAGAATACTGCTCTTCCTGATTTCTAACCATAAAGGAATGGATTTCCTTTTTTGCATTCTTTTTCAGAAAGTTGATCAGAGTATTTTCGTCCATCTGACCGCCTAAAGCCTGTAAGAGATATTCTCTATCCGGAAGTTCATCCTGGCCCCAAGCGTGGTCTATTACATCTAAAACGGCAGAAAGATTTCGTTTAATCTCTGCTTCCTGTTCGGAGCTGAGTCCTGAACTTCTTGCAGGAGCACTTGAGTCTGAATTTGCAACCGCAGCTGCTGCTCTTGCTTTTGCAGTTGCCTCGGCTGCTTCTCTGTCTTTTACTCTTCTTTCGGCTAGCTTGACTTTTTCTTCCTGAGCGAGTTTGGTCCTTGCCTCTAGGATTTTTTTATTCTGCTCTGAGGCAAGTCTTGCTCTGATCTCTTCTGCTTCAAATCTATGAACTACATTATTTCCAAAAAGAGATCTGAAAAATCTGGTGATAAAAGGAAGATATTTAAAAAGAGAAGAATATTCCAACTTCTCAAATTGAGAACTTGCCTCACGAGACTCCATCATGTCCCGGATATTCATTTTTGCTAAAACACGGATCTCACTATCATTCCCAGTCGCAGTAAGGACCCTTTTTGCAGTCTCGACTGCACCGTTGATACAATCTTTGTGAAGAACAAAAACGTAAAGGCCCTTCTTATCTGCAAAATCAGCACTCATGATCATATCATGATTGACGATCAGATTTTTAACTTCTTCTTCAATAGGTTCTCCGCGGAAACGAAGATAATTCAAATCGACCAAACGATTTGCAGATTTAATATAATCCAGTAACTCGGAAAGTTTTGCCTTCTTTTCTTCTTTTTCTTTTTTCTCCTTCTCCTCTTCTTCAAAATGGATAAGAGAAAGAAGCTCCTCAACTGCAGTTTTTTGATCACCGTAAGCTGGGCTTAAGAAAGGAAGGACTTGTCCTGCAATAGAGCGAGTATTCTGAAGATCTTGTTCCGAAAAACTGCCAAGAACACCGATCCTTTGCAATTCTGGAATAATTCTTTCGTTCAGATACTTTTTATAAGCATCTAGCCTAGCGATAATTTCATCTTGGACATTATAATAAAAAACAGAACGGTTTCCTGGACTTAAAGCATTCTCATTTCTATAAAAATACAGAATTCGAGAATCTACTAACTTTTTAAGAACTGGTTTTAGATGAATATTGATAGTGGTTTGTTTTAAAACAGGAGTAACATCAAAATTATCCTGAAACAAATTCCCGATCTCGGAAGAAGCGTAGGTCTCACTTAATTTATTATTATCAATACAATCGTAGATCCATTTCTGGAAACCTTCTTTCCCAGGAAATTGCCTCTTCTCCTTTACCCATCTTTGTATGGAACTGAAAG
Source organism: Leptospira saintgironsiae (assembly GCF_002811765.1). NCBI lineage: Bacteria > Pseudomonadati > Spirochaetota > Leptospiria > Leptospirales > Leptospiraceae > Leptospira > Leptospira saintgironsiae. Next base: position 57,356 of record NZ_NPDR01000005.1, read on the forward strand.
AAGTTTGGTTCACTCCATCCACATATCTATGGCTAGAGCCTGCATCCGTTTGAGAAGGTCTGGCAAATACTGTGATCAATCTTAGAAAAGAAGCAATCTTCCCATCAGAAGAATCGCCGGTAGGATTATAATCCACCATGCAGATCTTTTTTATGATAGGAGGATTTTGGCGCGCGCTCATCTCTCTAAGATAAGCGTTTACCCTTTCCTTATCTAAGGTAAGTTCTCTCGAAAGCTGTTCCGCGCTGGGAAGAATTTTATTCGCTACGAACTTTTCAGTCCAGTCGCCAATGATCAGAACTAGTTTATGAATTCCCTTGTACTGGAAATCCCCTCTGGCCTCTAAGGCTTGGGTTAACTGTAAGGCCGAGTTATAATCCGCTACCTTGAGTTCCGGAGATTGGGGATCCAGCATGAGTCATCCTCTTCGACTAGAGTAGGTTTTTCCGATACATCAATTCCGCGTTTAAAATCGCGGCACCGGCAGCCCCACGGACCGTATTATGACTTAGGACAACATATTTCCAATCTAAAATCGGATCCGGTCTAAGTCTTCCCACTACGGTAGTCATTCCTCTTCCTGTTTCCAGGTCGAGACGAGGCTGAGGTCTGTCTTCTTCTTGACGATAAAGAATCGGAAAATCCGGAGCGAGAGGCAACTTTAATTCTTGAGGCTCGCCTTTAAATGAAGACCAGGCTTCTAAAATTTCGGATTCCGTTGGCGTCTTCTTGAATTTCACGGAAACACAAACAGTATGCCCGTCGAAAACAGGAACTCGATTACAATGAGCGGAAATTTTAAAATCCGCATTCACAATCTTGCCACCTTCGGTCTTTCCAAGACATTTCAGAGGTTCGATCTCGGCTTTATCTTCTTCTCCGCCTATAAAAGGAACTACGTTCCCCAGAATATCCATGGTAGGAACTCCCGGATAACCTGCTCCGGAGATTGCCTGCATAGAGAATAACATAACGGACTCTATACCGAATTTTTCGTATAGAGGTTTAAGAGAGATAGTCACTCCCATGATCGTACAATTGGAGTTAGTCACGATCTTACCTGGAGTTTTTTGGCTTGCGAGCACATCCAAATGGTTCGCGTTCACTTCTGCAGAAAGAAGAGGAACATTCTCCACCATTCTATGATTTTTAGAATTAGAAATAATATGGATACCAGCTTCTGCAAAAGAAGTTTCCACTTCTCCTGCGACAGAAGCGTCCAGACCTGAAAACGCCAATTTCACACCTGGAGTAACCTTCGGATCTGGTAATGTGATAATTATGTCACTAGCGTATTTAGGAATATCGCCGGAAATCTTCCAACGCTTCTTCATAACGTCTGCATATGTTTTGCCTGCGCTATTCTCGGATGCGCATAGATGGGTTACCTGAAAATAAGGATGGTTTTCCAAAAGTTGGATGAACCTTTGCCCGACGGAGCCAGTGGCTCCCAAAACAGCTACGTTAATTTTGCTCATAGAACTTATTTACCGCTCTCAGACTTAAAGTCTGCATTTCATTGTTTTTTTCTATTTTTTTCTAAGACCACGGACTGTCATTCGACAAATTTAGATATGAGAGAAGCATACTTAGAATTCATCTTATGAGTTCCTTCAAAAGTGAGATGATGGAAATCCCAAAAATCTGTCGAAGGTAAAGTCCGGCTTAGATCCACAAAATTGTCCCCGCCACCGCTAATTTCTTTCAGATAAGATAAATGCTCTTTATACCATTCCGAATCCCCATACCAGGAAAGACTGACTGGGTTTTCAGGATTGTTTATTAAGAGAAATGGCAAATTCTTCTCTTTGAAAAAAGAAAGTAACTTCTTCATATAACGAAAATGAAGAATTGGTCGGAACTTTTCTTTTGCGATCTTCTTCTTAGAGTCCGCCAATACCTGAATGTACTGTAAACCTGGTCTTTTTTTTAGATCTGTAAGAAGCCTAAAGTAAAAGTATTCTTCATATTCCTTATCGGACATCCCTAGAAAGCGTAGGTCTTCCAACCTTTCTTCTCTCACCGGTCTTTTATCCAAAAGAGAAAGATTATCTTCTTTCCCAAAAAGCTGTTGGAGTCTAATTCCAAGAATATCCCGAGCCCAATCTTTATGCTCTGGTCCCGCAAAATAAGGGATCCAAGTATTAGAAACTTCTGCTCTGATCCAGTGATCCTTCTCCCCTTGGTCCAAAAACTTAGGATCTAGAAGAATTTTTTTCCAACCGGGACTCTTAAACTCCAAGGTCTGTTTAACAGTATGAGAAGTATTTTCCAAGTTCAGGATCAGCTTTCCATCCTTAAGGACTTCTTCCACTACCTGGATATAAAAACCTTTTCGAGCCATATAAGGTTTAGGCTGAAAAGAAAAAACTTTTCCGGTCCAACCCCTAAAGGTTACCTTTTCCGGAATGTCTACGCCGTTATACTCTCTGAAGCTGGTGTTCCTACCAAATCGATGTTCATAAAGAGAAGAAGAAATTTTCCAATAAATTTCCTTATAACGATAGGAACCAAAGATAGAAGCAGCTAAATATTCCGCACTCTTCTCCAATCCTATTAAATCCCAAAATTCCAAGAGACTTTCCAACGGAAAAATGATCTTAGATTGTGGAGCATCCCTAAAATCCAAAGCATCCAGGATAAGTTTGGATTCTTCTGCGGTTTCGTTTTTACCATTTTTAGGATCCAGAACATAGGTCCTATATAATCTCCAATCCACAAAGTTTACCGGATATACAACAAGATCCGGAGACAAACTTAAGAATTGATCCTTCATCAAGTAAGCATCCATAGGAGGCATACCTGCATAAGATAAAAAGATTATCTCTAGATCTTTCCCAGTGACCTTACGAAGTTCTTTCTCTAAGTCTTTCGGGTTAATAGAATAACCTGTAACGCTGGAACCTATTACTAAAACGCGGAATTTCTGCTTCGAAATCTTTTCGAAAGTTTTAAACTCATGTAAAAAATTATAAAAATAATCTGCTCCCCAAGAAGATTCGTTAGGCAAAAGCCAAAACGAGTATCTGAACAAGAAGAAGTCCAAAAAAAATACTGAGATAATTATAGAAAATAAGATCGTTAACTTGGAACGGGACACAGTTCCATAAACTGAAAGTAATTGCCTCTTTGTCCAGAAATTGTTTCGTTTTCTACTTTACCTAGGATGAGGCATTGGCCACGATTCCCAAGTGGTTTGGCTCTGGACTTCGATTATCATTTTCCTGGCCTCACTTATATTTTCCCTATTTTCTGCGCCTAAAGAAATTTTCTGGAACATAGAAGCTTTATATCTTCCTTCTGTGTTAATCGACGTGCTTCGGGACGGAGGTTCCTTAAGGGCCTGGTCATTCGCTCCCACACCTTATTTTTTTCCAGACTTGCCGATCGTTTTTATATTCGGTTATATCACTGAGAATGTTTTTAGGACATTAACACTCTACGCGATCTTCCAAACCTCTTTACTCGCATATCTTTTAGGAAAATTCATCCGTGCAATGGAGCCGAAAATGCCAAGGCCCCAAAGTTATGTATTTAGCTTGCTCGCACTTTCTTTCCTATTTTTGATAGCTGAAAAATTTCCGTTATTATACTTTTTATATTTTCCATCCGTACATATCAGCGCATTCCTCACAAGCCTCTGGATCTGGCCTTATTTAAAAAGAGAGAGGGTCCCAAAATATTCGATCTTCCCTCTGCTTTCTATACTCACAGTTTCAGATAGGATCTTAATTTTAGAATTATATCTGCCCACTTTGCTTGCATGGGCGAGGAGGTATGGTCGTTGGGGAGTTTCCTTTCCGCTGATTTCTATTCGATTTTTCGCGACTGGTTTAATCGGATTAGGGCTTAATTCTTTCATAAAAATATTTTTAGCGATCAACTCGCCAAATAAACTTTCTACACTCGAATCAATCTCACATTGGTGGGCAGATTTTTTCAGCGCAATACTGAGCCTAAAACTTTCAGGGATCTTTCTAGCATTCGCAATCCTAGGCGGAATTTTATGTTTAAGAAAGGGGAAAGAAGCCGGGCATAGTTACGGATTTTTAGGATATTTCCAACTCAGTCTTTGCATTTTACCACCCTTACTTGGGCTATATTCCGGCCAAAATTCACTCAAATACAGCCTTCCTGCAATCGTGATGGTCCCTGTATTATTTGGGATTTTACCTTCTATCAAGAACCAAAATTATCTGAGCCATTCTAGAAATTTCGCATTTTTAGGACTGATATTCGGGCTTGGAGTATTTGCTGCATTTGGAGAAGAAGCCGGACAGCTCAGAAATCCATGGGAATCCATCCGACCGCCTGAAACAGTCTGTGTGGATGAATGGAAAGAAAAAGATTCATTTGTATTCGTACTTTCAGAGCCTCGGAAAGCCAGACGAATACTCACATATTCTGAAAAAAGAGTCCTAGCTTACCCGATAGATTTTAGCACATTAGAAGGATCATATTCAGTTTCCAATAAAGAATGGTTCCTATTCCCGCCAGAAGGCCCGATCGCAATATTGCCAGAAGGACTCGGAGAATCCAGGATCAAATCATTCTATGGAGAACCTTCTCGCGTTTTAAATTGTGAATCCGGAAACGGAAAAATTTGGGTCTACGATGAAACAGAAAAGATCAGAGATTATCTACAAAGACCAATTCAAAAAACAAAATAAATGAACGGCTGAGCCTCGGAAGAGAATACAGCTCCTAATAAAAGCCCCACACCAACCAAAACTCCGAAGATTACCGGATGTAAGCCTTCATAAAATTTACGAAAACTACCATCCTTCTCGTCTCGATTTCCGATCCAGGTCGCAACAAAAAATAAAAAGAATGCAATAAACAAAATACGCAAAGAAGAAAGAGCCGGATCCGCACCACTCGAAAATCCGAAAAGTTTTTCGAAAACAATCCCTGTAGTTTTCCAATTTGGAGATCTAAAAAACACCCAACAAAGAACTACAGCTAAGATCACAAAGATCCTATAAGAGAACCTTCCTAAAATTCCAGATCCATTTTCAGGGGAGAAGAAACCGGGCCAAAATTTTTTACCCAATCTTTCTAATCCTAAGAAAATACCGTGAAATCCTCCCCAAACCACAAAATTCCAACTCGCACCATGCCATAAACCACCCAAAAGCATGGTCAAAAATAGATTTATATAAGTTCTGAGTTCAGATTTACGATTACCGCCCAAAGGAATGTATAAATAGTTCCTGAGCCAAGAAGATAAAGAAATATGCCATCTTCTCCAAAAATCAGAAAACCCTGAAGCAAGATAAGGCATCCTAAAATTTTCAGTTAGCTTAAAGCCAAGAAGAAGAGCAGAACCCAAGGCAATATCAGTATATCCGCTAAAATCACAATAAATTTGAAGAGAATAGGCAAAAACCGCTGCCCATGCATAGGCACTCGAAAATTCTAAAGGAGACCGATAAAAAGAATCCGGTAAGATAGACAGTTGATCTGCAATCACCACCTTCTTCCATACACCTATCAAAACTAAAACGAGACCTTCTCTGAGAGGGAGTTCCTTCCATGCTACCCAAGTCTTAAGCTGAGGTAAAAAAGTCTTTGCCGGAACAATCGGTCCCGCAACCAACTGAGGGAAGAAGGAAAGAAAGAGTGCATAATTCCAAAAATTTTTCTCAGGCAAAATTTCTCTTCTGAACACGTCGATTGTGTAACTTAGAGACTGAAAAGTGTAAAAAGAGATACCTACAGGAAGCACAATGCGCCATACAGGAAGACCCAAATTTAGCCCAAATGCCGAAAAAGCGGCATTTCCAGACTGCATAAAGAAAATGAAATATTTAAAAAAAGCTAGAACGCTAAGATTCAAAATAAGAGAAGCAGAAAGTAAGATTGCACGAGACCTTCCATCCTTTTGCTCCATTGTCCTGCCAATCCAATAATCCAGGATTGTAGTTCCGAAAAGAAGAAGCCCAAACTTAGGATTCCAAGACATATAGAAGAAATAGCTTCCGGCTAGCAAAAATGGCTTAGGGACCCACTCTGGAAGGAATTTTAGTCTGGGAAGAAACCATCTTAGCCCAAATATAAGCAAAAAGAAGAATAAAAAGAGAGGAGTAGTGAAATTCATTACTTAATTTTAAGCATTCATCGATTCTTGGGAATAGTAGCCTATTTTTAATCTTATCTTAGATTGTTTTTAATCATTTTTAAGACTAATAATAATCCTATTAAATGGTCCACTTGCAGCGAACTCCGCAATTGGGGCAGTCTGCAGTGATTTCTGCCTTAACACGCTTTCCTTTAGGTGTTTCCACCTTCCCAATAGCCACAAATTCGAAGTTTACTCCCTCTGGAACGTAGTGCCCCCCACCATACTTAGCAGAACCTTCGATTAAATTTGAGCAGGCGTGGCATTTTACCCTTAATTTGATTACTTCGGCCATTGGAAGAGGATTTATGATCCTTCCTCCTTCCGCAAGAAGAAAGCAATATGGCCTGCCAAAACCTCATGGGGGTGTTAAGTTGATACACATGACTTTATGTCAGTAATACGCGGGGCTTTGAGCCATTCTTAATCCCAAATAAGAGCCCCTTTACATAGCCTTTTGACGGATTCAATGCAAAGCCAAGAATGACAGGAATTCCTTTGTTGCCGCCCAAGGATGGACAGTTTTGTCAAAATAAGGCAGCAAGCCTCTCGTAAAGAAAAAGCGCTGACTTACTGAGTGACGCCTGAAAGCAAATATTAGGCTCTATAACGTGAATTCCCTGCTTTTTATAGACAATTTGCAAGGTGCAACTTAGGGCCTGCCTGCCCTAATCTTCATTTCTATCCATTTCCCGGAGAGCCCTTATAATCAAAACTAAATGCTCATATTTGGGCAGTGTCGATAGGTGGCGAATAAGCGAACTATCGCTCATACACTGATAGACTGCTCGACTATCCAATACATTTAAGAGCCTAGCCCACGGGCGATTTTAAGTCGTTTCCAGGGCAGATATTGCCCCTTACTTTGCGCGATTTTTCCCAACCGCATTCATGAATTCCTCGAATTTCAATCAGGCAAATGTCGAATTTTGCTGCTTATGATTAGGCACTTATGTAAGAGTCTCAATATAGGCATCGAAAGTCGAATTTTGGGCAGAAATTGCCTATTCATATACGCATGCGCCCATAAGCGGGCAGTTAGGCAGGGATACTGCCCTTTTGTGGAATATGAATTTTGGCCCTGTGCGCAGCACAGGGAGATTTGGAAAATTTAGGCTCTTTTGCGAGCTGGAACTTGTTTTTTGGAGGGAGCGGATTTTTTAGGGGATAGTAACTTCTTCTTCTCTTTTTTTGATTCGATGGCGCTTGAATCAAAGTTCACATCCAATCCCATTTTCTTATTTCGTTTCACCATATATACGAAATGTCTAACGTACTGAGCGTAAGGTTCAGGCACAGATTTAGGATCGAAGTCTAAAGGATTTTCTAAAAGAGAACGGACCACTGTTTGGTTCAGATCTTCTTTGCTTGTGACCATAAGAGTTTCTAATCTGCGAAGAATTTCGTGATCGTTCACCTCACTAGTGACTTTCTTCATCGCATTCAGAAGCCTCTGAAAAGAGGTTCGTTTGATCTTCACGGCCATATTTGTTAAGTTAGAATTTCTGGGGTCGGACGACCAGAAGAAAATTTATAACAAGTCTCGTCCCGCGCAGATGTTACCTTTTCAAGTGATGATTTCAATTCTGGGTTTAGGGTCTGAGCTTCCAATTTTTCTGCGGAGAATTTTATATTCAGAGTTAGTGCTCCAGCTCGGCTCATGGTGCTCGCCATTGACGACCCACCTACTCGCCTTTGGCCTGCGCTTTCCCAGTAGAAGATCCTGCTTTCGTAGAATTTCCCAAAAACCAGGGTAATGCCCCCTATTTGGTCGAATTCAGGGCTCAATCCCGTTCCCAGTGCATTCTCTGCAGTTTTTCCTGAATCCACAGTATTCGTGGCAGGAACTCCAGGCCCTAAGAGTAGATTTCTTTGATTTTCGGCAGAACAGACTGACTTAAGTAAGGAGCCTTCCCCACTTAAATATAGGGAAATTACAGACTCACATCCGGATACCGCGTCCGCATAAAAATCTCCTATAACGAAAGAAGTCTCATGATCTCGAGTTCGCCCTTGGGCTTGGATGCTTGGTAGGAACTCCAGACCAAGTCCTTGTCCGACATTCATATTTGATAATAAAACATTCAGACTAAGAAGACAATTTTGTGAGAAGATTGAAGACTCCGAAAAATTTTCAGAAGTCGATTTTCGATTTTGGATCCCAAGTTCAGAGTTAGGATTTTTCCCCTTCTCTGTTTTTTGATGCGAAGAAATTTTTGCGACTCTACCCGGAGCACCATCATCTGCCAGAAGAGAATCTAGATCCGGAAAGTCGGATAATCTTTCTTCTTCCGAATAAGAAATTCCTTCGGAGAGAATTTGATCCACTTCTTCTTGGTAGATTGATTTTAGTTCTTCCGAAATAAACTCTTCTGCCTCGGACATATTTTGAGAAGAAAGTTCTATATCAGAACCCTCTTCTGCGAAGGCAGAACTCGAGCCCAAAGCCAGGGAGGCAATAAGCAAGAACTGTACCAAAAAATTATGTCTCATTCGAAAAAACATGACAGTATAGCCCATTTTTAACCGTTTTTGAGGGAAATGGAAGCTTTTTTTACTGTTTTTCCAGGAATTTAGGCTGTCTTCCGGAACAGTCTCTTAGCTCTGAGCTTCCATTCCCAAAGCACAATTTCTTGCTCTTTGTTTTCTGCTCGGTCTTGTTCTTTTTCCAAAAGTGCGTAGACCATATAAGCGATATCTTTTGAGAAACCTTTATCTAGTTCTGCTTCGAATTCTTTTTCTTTCGTTTCTAAAATTAAGCCCGCGAGTCGGAAGCCTTCATCCAAATTTTTTAATTTTGGTGCCCAGCCTTTTAACTCTTCTTTATTATCATCGTTTCGGATCATCACATCCAAGAAGGTCCGGATGAACGCAACCTCTTCTGATTTTAATGTGAATTCCAGGAGTAGCTGTTTTACTTTTTCCAGGTCCATTTTTCGAAGATGGATCCTAGCAAGGAAGACTGGATTTTTGGAGTGCATATTTAAATTGCCCTTCTCCAATAAATCCGTGGCCCGGACCTTATTAAAGTCTACGATACTGGATTCTTCCCGGAGACTTTTTTCCAATTCCTCTTTTCCAGGGGATGGCTTTTCCCCCACTGCCCCGATTTTTTGAGCCACCTTTCTTTTGATGATGAGCATGTTCAAGGAAGGGAACCTAATTTTCAGAGCCACCAATTCTTGGCGTGGGAACTCCTCATCCAAAACCAGGTGATGCATTTCTACACCCTCTTCTCTGGCCCTAAGCAGACTATCCACTCGGTCATAATGGTAGATGATTACTGGCAAAATATCGCACTCGCTTCCGCTGTTCAGGAAGATGGTCCGGACTTCGTTTCCGGAACTGGAATGCTGGTAAGGGATCACTAGTTTCCCCTGTTTTACGTTTACGAAACTCAGCTCTCCCAGCCTAAAATGGGAGAGGTCAAAATCCTCTCCTAAAAATGCGATCCTAGGAACCGAAACCACAATGGACTGGTTCCTAGCTCCTTTCGGGACTTCTGGGCCCCTGGAGGTAAAGACTACGTACGTCATTTTTCCGAGGCGGACTTTTACTAAAAATCCGGCCGGAGTTTTTCTTTCTTCGTATAAGGAATCTAATTCCAAAATTCTAGCCCAAACCTAGGTTTTTTAATTTGTACTGCAAGGAACCTCTGGAAATTCCCAGGGCCTTTGCCATTCGTATTTGGTTACCGCCGAACAATTTATCCGCCAAAAGAATTTTTTGGCGCTCCACGGCTTCCACAGCTTTTCGCAAATCCAGGTCCTCCGGATCCGGAAGAGAAATTCCTTTTGAACCTTCCTTTTTAAGGTCCGAATTTCGAATCTCTCCCGAGCCGGAATTTAAAACTGCCTCTTCGATCGCATTTCTGAGATCCTCTAAATTTTGGCAGGATATTCCTCCTACCAAAGACTCAATCGCATCCTCAGAAAGTGCTAAATCCGGACGGCCATATAACTCGCAGACCTCTTGAAAAATCGGCTGGACCGCCGCTATTTTATCCGATTTTGCCCAGTCCTTCCAGGCAGGTAATTGTAACTTATTTTCGGCCAAAAGAGAACGAAAATATAAGAACTCTTCCGTTGATTTTTTGCCTGAGTTCTCTAAAAAAATAAGACGGGATTTTCCAGACTTTCTCTGAGAATATTCGAATAAGATTCTCTGCTGGGCCAAAGAATAATTCTCTGAATTTTCTAAAATTAGAGTCCCAGACTCGGCCATTTTTTCCCAATCAATAAGTGCTTTTTCTAACTTGGATGCCTGCTCCGGAAGGATCGAAACCGTTAAAATTGGCCTACCAGGAAACTCCCTTTTTTGGATCCATTTTGCTAGAGTTTTTTTCCCCGAAGAATCAGGACCTGAAATACAGATACTTCCTGATTCCTTGAATTTTTCTAGCTGAGAATTTTTCCCATTTCCTAATCTAAAAATCAACTCCCCTAATGGATCCGAACTAACGTCCTCGGAAAGTTTATAAACGGTAGAAGGTTCCGATTCTTTTTTTAAAAGCCGGGCCACCTTCTGACAGAGTAAATGTAAGAGTAAAATTTGTCTTTCTACCGCTTGGCTTGGAAGCTCTATCAGAAAGAATCCAAACATTCTTCCATCCAGTAAAACCGGGGATAATAAACATCCCAAGGAATCATCTCGGAATAGTTCCACTTCTTCTGACCTGGGCAAGAAGAATGGAGATTTGCTTCCTTCTAATCGGCTCCTGATCTGGGAACCCTTGGTCAGAAAAGGATAGAAAAATCCTTCTTCTCCATAACCCCAAGAACCAGCTTCCTCTAAGGAAGAAGGATCAGATTCTGAGACCAAAGTGGCAAGTCCTGCCAGGCCATCGATTAATCTTAAACATTCCGGAAATGCAAGAGGTAACAAAATCCTAAGTTCTTTAGGATTTGGATTCCCCCATATAAATTCTTCCGGAGCGGATAGCATAGAAGGGAAAATGTTTAAAATTAAGCATGGTGTCAACCATGTACCTGGACTTTCTTTCGAATGTCGGACGTCCGACATTTGGATCCGATTTTTCTGCAATTTTTAGAAAATTTAAGAATTAGTTTGAATGCTTCTCCCCTTCTTCTTATATGGAAATATAGTGTTGGCTTCGGTCCCGAAGTTAACTTTTAATTTTTATTTTTGTTTAATTTCCTCTCATTATTCTATCGATTTCGTGCGGTAGATATAAGGACGGGATGTCGGACATCCGACAATTGAGATACAAGGGAACAGAATGATTGTAGTATCCATCGCAAACCAAAAGGGCGGAGAAGGTAAAACCACCACCTCCCTGAATTTAGCTTGGGGTCTCGCCAGAAGAGGTAAAAAAACTCTGCTGATCGATATAGATCCTCAGGCAAATTCAACAGGGATTTTCCTGAATCCAGATGGATTAGAAAAATCCATGCATAATATTTTCCAATCCAAAGCGAAGATCAGAGAAGTTATGGTTAAGACCGAGGTGGAGAATTTAAATATCGCCCCTTCCCGTCTGACCCTTGCCGAGGCGGAAACAATTGCTGCAATTGTGGACGCACCTTATATTCTGAGAGACGCTCTTGCGGACCTGGAAAAAGAAATGGATTTTTGTGTGATCGATTGTCCGCCTAGTCTTTCCATTTTTACGATTAACGCACTTGTCGCTTCCAACTTTGTTATCATTCCTCTCCAAGCGGAAAAATTTTCCGTGGATGGAATTTTGGGACTGCAACAAACAATTACTAGCATTAAAAAAAGGATCAACCCTGACTTGGAGATTATGGGAGCACTAGTCACCCAGCTCAAGCCTCAGACACTTCTTACTAAAACGATCATTCCTGTTCTTACCAAATATTTCAGAATTTTTGATAATAGTATCTCGGACGGAGTTGCCGTGGGAGAATCTCACCTAGCAAGAAAGTCAGTCTATGAGTATAATAAATCCAGCCGTCAGGCCCAGGAATATGAAGGCTTCATTGAGGAATTTTTGAATGAGCTCAAAAAGTAAAAGACTAGGCTCTCTCGCAGATGTTTTCCAGGCAGAAAAATTAGAAGGCACCATCCGCAAGATCCGCCTGGATAAAATCCGTCCTTCTGAAAGCCAACCAAGACAAGAGAGAAAAAAAGGTGTAGAAGAGCTTGCCCAAAGTTTGGACAAGGATGGACTTCTACAACCTATCCTAGTCACCAAAAAAGCGGATGAAGAATTTTATACAATCATCGCCGGAGAGAGAAGATTCCATGCGGCTAGCCTTCTCAAATGGCCGGAAGTAGAATGTAAAATTCTAGATAAGGACGCGAAGGAAACTTTCCGCCTAGCAATCATTGAAAACCTACAAAGGGAAAATTTATCTCCCTATGAAGAGATAGAGGCGATGACCCATCTCAAAACTTCTTTTTCTTATACTGACCTGGAACTAGGAAACATGTTTGGGAAAAGTAGAAGTTATATGACCGAACTTTTGGGAATTTCTTCTCTCTCAAAGGAAGACCTGAAGGTTTGTAAAGACGCAGGGATAGAATCCAAAAACCTTTTGGTACAGGCAGCATCTGCAGCCAAAAAAGGGACTCTGAAAGATTTTCTGGAAAAATTCAATTCGGGCGAATTGAAAACCGTAAAAGACGCAAAAACTTTCAATAGAGCTGAGGAAGGCGGGCTATTCTCTCCTGGACAAATCGGAACCAAAATTGGATCTGAAAAACCTACAATTTCTGCCTACCCTTATAAGATCGTAAAAAAAGGTAAAAGCGTCATCATCTCCACCGAAGACGAAGAATTTCTTTCAGAACTTCACAAATTCGTTAAGAAAGAAATTTCTAAAAAATTCGGGAAATAAATTCCTAAACTCAAAAACGAAATCGAATAACGATTATTGTTAAACGAAGTCTAGCAGTACAAACATGTACTTAGCAAAAGATTTTATTGGGCTTAGGCTGAAAAAGTCGGGAATGAGTTGACGGAGCCGAAAAAAACTCCAATATGTGACATAATATTCTAAACGGAAATGTAGTACTTTCTCCCAACCCGGAAGAGAGGAGGAAGAAGCATATCCGTCGGTCTGAGATAAAAAAACTCCCCTGGTTCACCAGGGGCCGGACCTTCCCGAAGGAATGTTGTTGGATGAGACATAAGTAACCTTATGTCGGATAAATGTCAACTACCTTCGAACCTTTTTGCTTAAAATTAATTTTTTTGCCTCCGGGGCAAAAGAGGATCCAAGGTATGGGCGAGCATTTTCCATATATAAAATTCCTCTCGGATATCATTGATTCCGGGGTTTGGGCCACTTTATCCCCGGCCGCAAAGACTCTTTATCTCGTCCTGCTTAAATTTAGTGACCAGACCTTTAAGCCAGTCTGGCCCAGTAACGAAAGCTTGATCCGACTCACCGGCTTAAAGACTAAAAAATCTATTAACGAAGGAAAGAAAGACCTAGTAAGAGCGGGCCTTCTTCAATTTGTTCCTGGGACCGGGCATAAGAATTCCACTTATTATTTTTGCTTCAACTATCCGGGTTCCAGAATTCCACCTCAGGGGGTTATTTTTGGAAACCCCGGAGGGGGATTGGGATCGACCCCAGGGGTGTTGGCAGGTAGCCCGGAGAGGGGTGGAAATGGAAACCCAAACAATATAAATATAACCATCCATAATACCCAAAACCAAAAACCTAGTTTGGAAAAGAAAGAATTGAGTTTAGATTCTTTAAGAGAACGTTACGGAGATGATATCTTGTCCGAGGCAATGGAAATTGCGAAGGCACAAGGACTTGGTGAAAATTTACATTATATTCGAGGCATTTGCAAAAACCTGTCCGGAACCAAACGGCCGAATTTTGAGCACGCCTCCCCCATCCAATCTCAGGACCTGGGACATTCTTCAGGAAAAGAAGCTTCTTGGATTGGATTTTTAGAATGGTGTAAGGGGAATCTTTCTAGAAGCAGCGTAGAAGTATTGGAAAAACTTCAGGTAGAACCGGACGGTAAGACTCTTTTGGTAAAAGATCCACTTCCTGAGACACTTAGGATGATCATTACAAAGTACTTCACAGACAAAATCCACCCCTCGATACTGGTTATATTTTCTGCAAAAGCCGAAGAAAACCGGGTACATGTTTAAAAGGACCACGTTAAAGCTCTTATGAATGAAGAATCCATCCGGATCAGCCATCCTCGACAAGTTAAAGTAAACGAAATTAAGACCAAAGGTACGTTCGAATTTAAGGAAGGAGGACTTCGTTCTTATTCTGAGCAGTTGGACCATCCTGGTGTTGGGGTCTTGACCTTGGTTTTAAATCCAGGCTCTAGTTTTAATCAGATCAAATTACATCAGTCGGAACAATCCGGCACATTCTTCCCTGACTCTTTTAAATTCGAAATTTCTTTGGATGGAAAAGTTTGGGAGCCGATCCTGCAAGAAACAGGTTTCAGAAGATTGAATAAAAAAGTGGGACAATGGAACTTCTCCTTGGTCCGCGCTAACTTCCTAAAATTGGTCAGTAAGGTTTCTGAAAAAGAAGGAGCCAAATTCAAAGTTTCTATAGGTGCTTTGGAAGTTGGGATCTCAGGAGTCACTAAATTAGAAGTGAGTTCCGAGAAAGACAGATTCTGGGTAAAAGAAAATCTAATAGATGAAAGACCTGATTACGGCTGGTCTTCTGTGGAATCAAATCAACCTAAGGAAGAATTTTTCCTAATGGATCTTGGTTCTATCAGTAGAGTGAATGAGTTGAGAGTTCTTACGCCGAAAGACGGTCACTTACCTTTTCCCGAAACGTTTACTGTATATTATAGCGAAGACGATCTGACCTGGAATCAACTTTTGGAAGAGAACCAATTCTTATCTGAATTGGGAACTTGGTACCAATGGAGATTTTTACCTACGAATATTCGCTTTTTGAAATTCGTTTCTCGTCCTCGCAAAATCCAAAATAAAGAGAAATATTCTGCAAGCATTGTAGAAGTAGAATTATACGCGGCTCCATACTTAAGCGAGCTAACTCATAAGCCAACTGCTGAGCCTTTGCCATATGCAACTGTTCTTAGATCGGGTCTGGTTCGACTCGCAATTGACGGAGAAACTTCTGAAGGTGCCGCAGTTCAGGCAAATGACAGAAGATTAAGAGACGGTTCTACTGAGTATAAAGGTATCGTAGAACTTGCTTCTGATGGGGAAGATAAAGAAGGCGTTGTTGTCCAAGGTAACGACAGAAGATTAAAACATTCTACTGAGGCCGCTTATGGTCTAGTGCGTTTAGCTGGGAACGGCGAAAATCGGGCAGATAGAGTTGTGCAAGGGAACGATGATCGTTTAAAACCTTCTTCTACCCAAAGTTTTGGTATTGTTGAACTTGCGGAGAATGGTGAGACCAAAGAAGGTGCTGTTGTTCAGGGAAATGACGATCGTCTGAAGCATGCAACAAATCAAAAATTCGGTCTGGTTCAATTGGCTCCTCCTGGAGATGCAACTCCTGGAAAAGTGGTCACTTCCGATGATCCAAGACTCAGACATGCTACCACAGAAAGTACAGGTATTTTAAGATTTGCTTCTAATGGAGAAGAATCTGCGGATGCTGCAGTTCAGGGGAATGATAAGAGATTAAAAATTTCTACACCTCAATCTTATGGGATTGTGAAACTTGCTCGTTCCGGTGAAGCAAAAGAAGGTGCAGTTGTCCAAGGTGATGACGAAAGATTACGTAACGCAAGCACTGAATATCCAGGTATAGTAACTGTTGCACCTAAAGGGAAATCTATTCCTGGTCATGTGGTTTCTTCTGATGATCCTAGATTGTCGGATGCAAGACAGCCTCTTCCCCACACTCATGATTACGCTCCTAAAGAGCATGATTTCAGTTCTCATACTGGATATCTGAGACTAAAAGGTTCTGTAGAAGCTCCTTATGCGAATATCTCCCCTCCTCCTGAGAATGCAGGACTTGCATATGCAAGAAATGAGAGCGAAAAAGGAGCAGGTATTGTAGGCTCCGGTAGGTTCTCCGGGATCTTGGGCTTCGGAGAAAAATTCGGAGTCAGAGGCGATAGCGCCTCTGGAGAAAAAGAATCCGCAGGTATTTTAGGTCTGGCCAAAAGAGGATTTGGTGGATGGTTTCATTCTAGATCCGGCCATGCATTATATGCTAGCGGGAAAGGGATCCCAAGTCTGAACGAAACTGGTTCAGGTAAAGCGATCTTGGCAGAAGGTGATTCTGATTTCCTTGGAACAGTATATCTCCAAACCGGAAAAGGTACGGATTGTATCGCTAAATTTTTCCCTGTTCAGTCTTCGGATGTGATTGCGGAAGGTGATCTTCTTGCAATGGGAGAAGATGGTAAACTTCATAAATCCAGACAACCAAACGCTACGAATATAGTAGGTGTCGCAGTAAAATCTGCAGCATTAGTTTTGGGCGATAAACCACAGGCAGAAGGGCAATGGCTTGTAGCAATTGCAGGAGTGGTGCTTGCGAATGTGGAAGCTCAATCTTATCCTGTACAGCCTGGTGACCTATTATGTTCTGGTCTTACCGGAGGACATGCGGTCAGAGTCGCACCTGAAAATTTAAAACCTGGCGCGCTTGTAGCAAAATCTCTGGGCTTACAAAGAAATGGCAGAGGACCTATTCAGGTCCTACTCTGCTGTAGTTGAAAAATTCCCCACACTTGTGGGGAAAGGTTAGAATGAAAAAGATATTAGAAATTTATAAAACGGCCAAAACGCCGGTGTACTCTTTCGAGTTTTTTCCTCCTAAAACTCCGGAAGGAGAGACAAAATTATTCGAAGCCGTGGAAGAATTATCCAAGGTAAGTCCAGGTTATATCACTGTGACTTACGGAGCTGGAGGTTCTACTCGGGACAAAACGATCCGTATTACTTCTGAATTGGCTAAAAAGTTCTCACTTCCTGCGGCGGCGCATTTTACCTGCGTGGGCGGAAATAAAGACGAGATCAGGGTTATATTAAACCAGATCCGAGAATCCGGGATCGAAAACTTAATGGCTCTCCGAGGAGATCCTCCTAAGGGAGAAGAGGCTTTCAAAAAGGTAGAAGGCGGATTTGGTTACGCAAGTGAACTTATCTCTTTTATTAAAGAAGAAGGTTTCGATTTCTGTATGGGAGCAGCTTGTTACCCTGAAAAACATCCGGAAGCTTCGAATCTAGAATCCGATGTGGATAACCTAAAACGCAAAGTGGATTCGGGTGCTTCTTACCTTGTTTCTCAATTATTTTTTAAAAATTCAAATTTTGAATCTTTCTTAAATCTGATCCGTCAAAAAGGGATCAATGTGCCTGTGATCCCAGGGATCATGCCGATTACTTCTTTTACTCAGATTGAAAGATTTAAGGCAATGGCTGCCTGCGAATTTCCTGAAAAACTAGTTTCTGATCTGGAAGAAGTGAAGGATCAGCCGGAAGAATTTTATAAAAGAAGTATCAACTTCTCAGTAAACCAATGCCGCGAACTGGTCAAGATGGGAGCTCCAGGAATTCATCTTTATACCCTAAACCAATCTCCTGCGAGTTTGGATATAGTTAGAGAACTGAAAAATTAAAGGAATAAGTCCTTCTCTTTTTCTGGAGGAAGTAATCCTGTCTCGAGGGCCTTTTGCTGTAATAAGCGGATTGCCCTTTCCCCTTCTTTTCCTAAACTTTTAGAAAATTCGTTCACGTACAGATCTATATGCGCATCCGCCACTTCTCTTGTAGTGGTTTGAGAATGTTTTAAAATATAATCGTACATACTTTCTCTATTTTGGTAAGCAAGAGATAGGCTTTCCTTAATCGCCGAATCCAGGTCATGCTTTACTTGAGCGGAAAGATCTCTGCGGATTGCGATACATCCAAGTGGAATATGCGCACCTGTTGTGCCTTCCCACCATTCTCCTAAATCTTCTACCTTGGCGAGCCCTCTTGATTCGTAGGTGAATCTTTCTTCGTGAATGACGATCCCGAAATCAGCTTCTCCATTTTTTACTTTGTCCAAGATGAGATCATAGCGTGTGGGAACTGGTGTGAAGTCCCCGTTTAAATATAGATGTGTAAGTAAGTTGGCGGTAGTCCAAAGTCCTGGGACTAGGATTTTTTTTCCGTTAGGAGTTCCTACCGAGGCACCTGCTTTTTTTACGATGATGGGGCCGCAGTTCCTACCAAGTGCAGATCCGCTATCTAAAAGAGAATATTTGTCCGCCACATGGAATAAAGCTGCGAATGAAATTTTCGTGGCTTGGAATTTTCCTTTATCGGCGAATTGGTTCAGTTGTTCCACATCGTATAATTCTTCTTTTATAGAAAATGGCGCCTTGGTTTTTGCGGAGATAAGATGATAGAAGATGAATGTGTCGTTCGGACAGGGAGAATATGCCAGACTGAGTTCCATTCTTCCAGGCAATCAGTTCTGATTCTTTTGAAAACGAAAAAAGGAGGTGGAAGGAACACCTGCCCTTAGGTCTATTGGAAAAGAATCGTAGGCTCCCTTGGATATCATTTCGAATTCCCACTCTCATAAATTCCCAAAATTGGATGGGCTTCTCCCCTTTCATACGATTGCTATGGATCTGGATGGAACACTTCTGGATTCTAGGGCTTCTATTTCTAGTTTAAATCATTATGTTTTGCAGTCCGCATTGGACCAAGGAGTTGGGCTGATTATCGCTACGGGTAGAAGGTTCTCTTCTGCTCTTCCATATGCTCAGGAGTTTCGGGGAAATGTGACCGTGGTGGCCAATAATGGGCAGGTGCTCCGAAGTTCTCCCGATGGAGAAAGAATTTCGGAAACATATATTTCTGAAAAGGCAACATTTGCAGTTTTATCTTTGGGAAAGAAGAAGGGCCACTCTCCCCTCCTTCATGTAGACCGCTTCGAAGAGGGGATCGATATTTTAATCGAGTCTCCGATCACGGATGAAAAATATCATAATTATTCGGGCGGAGATATTGCGAGAACCAAGGTGGTTTCAGATCTTCTGGAACATTCCTCCGATCGTGTGCTTGTAGTATGTTATCTTTCCTTAATAAAGGAAGAATTGATCGAATTAGAAAAGGAGCTTCTGGCTTTGCCTGAGTCTTCAGAATATAGGACTGTGATCACTAAAATTCCTGGAGTTTCTTATTGTTTAGAAGTTTTGGAAAAAGGGGTTTCCAAGTGGACTGCAATCCAGTCTTATTTGAAAATTTCAGGTTTAGATGAGGCTGGAGTCATCTCTTTCGGAGACGAATTGAATGATAGAGAAATGCTTTTTTCTTCCGGATATGGATTTGCGATGAAGAATGCAGTGCAGAGTCTGAAAGAAGGCGCTTCTTATATTACTAAATATTCGAATAATGAAGATGGTATTGCGATGACTCTTTTGGAATTATCCCTACTTTCGTTTAGATAAGACTTTTTGATTTTTATCAATCTTTACTTCGCAAGAGGAGCAAGCGACTTCGTAACAACCGAAACTTGTCTCCGTACTTTGGGCTTTGCTAAATAAACCTTTAATGGAAGAAGCAAGCGGAAAGCTCAAATAAACCGCTGCAGAGCCAACAACTAGATATACAATTTTATCTTGGAAGCCTATGTCCCAAACCATAAGGTCATTTTGAAATTCGTTCTCAACACATGCAAGAGGAATATTTTTCGGATCTCTCTGACAGTATTTTGACAAATAAGGCCCTGAATCAGGTATGATCGAAGATAGATGTGGTCCACATTACAAGTTTTTCACTCTGAATCTTCCGACAGGGATTTGCTCTCTCTTCCCGACGCGTTTTCTTGGAAGACTTGTATGCGCACTGTTCTTGTTTCAGATTCCAGGATCCATCCTCATCCGGAAAATCTTCCTGCTCATTGGGAAAGTAAAACTGGTTACGAAGCATATCGACTTCTTCTCGAAATTATCTCCGGTTTAAGATCTAAATTATTTGGAGAGACAGAAGTTCTCTCTCAGTTCAGACAAAGATTCCAAGAAGTTCCTGATCTTGCTTTCGGAGATTATCTGGCAAAACTCAGAGACAATCTGATTGAAGATTGTAGAACTCTTCGTTCTGGGTATTTGCAAAATTTAGGAGAACAATCTTACGGTGGTTTGGCGGATAAATATTTGTCCGAAGCTTTAAATCCTCCTAAGGAAATTGTACTTTTTGGGACCGGTCAGCTTGCTGAAAAAATCTTACCTTGGCTTTCTCATTCTAATAGAACTACCAAGATTGTAGGACGTAATTCAAATCGTTTGGAATTTTTATCTTCTGTTTCCGGTTCTACTTCTTACCTGATGGAAGATTGGTCTCCGAATGGAGAAGCATGGGTGATCGCAGCACCAATGGACTGCTCTGCTTGGATGGATAAATTGGTTCCAGGCAATCTGGTCCTAGATTTTAGAGAAGAACCTTTAGAGGAATCTTGGCCCTCAGATATCGTATATATTTCCTTTGCAGAAATGCTTTCTTCCTTGAAAGAAACAGAAGAAAGAACTAGAAAAGTAAAGGAAGAATTAAAATCCGTTTTAGACGAGCTTTTAGAAGAAAGAGAACTGGAAGCTCATCAATTTGTATTCGGTTGGGATGACCTACCTTGTCCGACGTTTTAAGAATCGGTTCCCGAAAAAGTTCCCTCGCAAAATTACAGACCTGCCTCGTACAAGATCAATTGCACAAATTGTATCCTGAGTTGGAGCTCCAACTTTTTTTCAAGGAAGCAAGTGGTGACCAAGATCTAACTACTCCACTTTGGAAAATGGGGACTAGGGGTGTATTTACCCAAGACCTTACCAAAGAACTTGTCCAAGGAAATGTGGATGTAGTCGTTCACTCCTTTAAGGATTTGGATTTAGAAGGTCATGAGGGCACAGAGATTATAATGGTGCTTCCTCGTGCAGACCAAAGAGATGTTTTACTTTTTAAAAAATCTTCTTACGAAAATCCTCCTAAAGAAATTAAGATCCATTCTTCTAGCCCAAGAAGAGAATATAATCTTTCTGCATTTCTCCCGAGCGCACTCCCCTCTCGTCTTCAAAATTTGCCGATCAGTTTTCATCCTGTAAGAGGGAATGTACAAACTAGACTTCGTAAATGGAAATCTGATCCAGAAGTTTCGGGGATTGTAGTGGCAAAAGCCGCGATAGATCGGCTTCTTGCGGAAAACTTTTCTTTTTCTTCTAACGAAGAGTATTCTGAAGTTAGGAAAGAAATTAGATCTGCGATCTCAAATGAACTGTTTATGGTTCTGCCTTTATCAAAAAATCCGAATGCCCCTGCACAAGGCGCGCTCGCTGCAGAAATTCGAAAAGGTGACGAAAAGACTAAGAAACTTTTACTTCCACTTTCGAATCAAAAAGAAGAAGCAGCTGTTTTGGAAGAGAGAAAAATTCTCTCTTATTTCGGCGGAGGTTGCCACCAAAAGATCGGAGTTTCTGTGATCTTAGGAGGCCCGGCAGATTTTTTATTCGTTCGAGGCAAAACTGATTCAGGTTCTGAGTTAGATGCTTTTGATCGTTGGAATGGAGAAGAATTGCCGATCCCTTCTTCTTTGGATCTTGTATTTCCAAAACCAAGACAGGGTTTTAGAATGAAACGATCTTCTGTGCAAGCTTCTGTTCCGAAGGAAAAATTTTGGTTTGTTTCTCGTGCAGATTCTTTGCCTAAGGAATGGGAATTGCCAGGACCTGATACGATCTATATCGTAGCAGGCGCAAAAACCTGGGAAAAATTAGCATCCAGAGATGTTTGGGTGAATGGTTCCACGGATGGTTTGGGCGAAGAAGATGCAAAGGAAATTGTTAGTTTTTACGAATCCAATCCTGATTTCATCAAACTCACTCATGAAGAAAGTGATATCATAGAAGGTGTCTGGCGAAGGTTTGTAACTTACAAAGTCGATTTTGATTCAGAACAACCTGATCTTTCGGAATATTCCCACTTTTTCTGGATGAGTGCTTCTCAATTTGATAGAGCTTATAGAAAAAATCCGGAAATAGGATCTCGCATTCATTCTTGCGGAACCGGGGCCACGTATAAATATATTAGAAAAATATTAGGTTCGAATGCGAAAATTTTTGCATTTCCGAACTTTGAATCTTGGGAAAGAGCCTGTAAAGGTGAAGCCCCGGATTTTCTTACAAAAAGAGGTGCTGTATGAGTTCCGAGAGTTTGTTGGGCCTGAGAAGAAATCGCCTCAATGCCCCGCTCAGAAATTTGGTCTCTTCTGAGAGTTTGAATCCTAAAAAACTGGTTCAGCCTTTATTCGTAACTGAAAGTTTAAAATCTCCAGAAAAAATGTCTTCTTTGCCTGGAGTGTTCCGTGATAGCCAAGACTCCATTCTGTCTCAAGTAGAATCGGACCTTAAGAATGGTGTGGAGCATTTTCTACTGTTTTTAGTTCCGGAGAAAAAGTCGGATGATTCTATTCCGAAATCATTTTATAAAAATGTAATTGGTAATATTAAATCTAAATTCCCTGACGCGTTTCTCTGGGTGGATACTTGTCTTTGTTCTTTAACCACTCATGGTCATTGTGGACTTTTGGATCCAAAAGGCAGGATAGATAATAGTAGTTCTGTCAAAAGGCTTTCTGAGTTAGCACTTTGTTATGCTGAGTCAGGTGCGGACGGTATCTCTCCTTCTGATATGATGGATGGCAGAATTAGAAGTCACAGAAATATCCTGGACTCCAATGGTTTTCAGCATGTTCCGATCATGAGTTATTCTACAAAATTCAAAAGCCATTTTTATGGTCCATTCAGAGAAGCAGCTGAATCTGCTCCAGGTCATGGAGATCGTTCTTCTTATCAAATCGACGTTAGGAATAGAGAAGATTCTATTCTTTCTTCTATTAGAGATACGGAAGAAGGTGCGGATCTTCTGATGGTCAAACCAGGAATAACTTCTATTGATCTTATCTTGCCTATTAAAGAACAAACAGGATTGCCTGTTGGCGCTTACCAAGTGAGCGGAGAATATGCATCTATTGCGATGCTTGCAGAAAACGGATTTTGTAAATTTGAAGATGCTCTGAAAGAAACATGGCAAGTGTTCTCGAGAGCTGGTGCATCTTATCTGATTACCTACGCAGCGAGAAGAGGAAAGGAGATTTTAGGCTGATGTTTCCAAGTTCTAAGGAACTTTTTGAAAGAGCAAAAAAAGTAGCACCGGGTGGAGTACATTCTCCCGTTAGATCCTTTCGTTCCGTTGGAGGAGATCCTATATTCTTCCAGTCTGGAAAAGGTGCAAAACTTACGGACGTTTCCGGAAAGGAATATATAGATTATTGTTTGAGCTTTGGTCCTTTGATCTTAGGTCATAGAGACGAAGATATCCAAAAGATCGTAAACGAAACCGCAGAACTTGCTTGGAGTTTCGGAGCAACTGAGCCTTATTCTTTAGAACTTGCAGAATGGATTGTGTCAAAAATCCCTTGGGTAGAAAAAATCAGATTCGTGAATAGCGGAACTGAGGCTGTGATGAGCGCGTTACGTGTGGCTCGTGCTGCAACAGGTAGGGATAAAATACTAAAATTTGACGGATGTTATCACGGTCATTTGGATGCGTTGCTTGTAAAAGCAGGTTCCGGACTTGCTGGAGAATCTTCTTCTGATAGTGCTGGTATTGGTTCGGAATTGATCAGAAACACTTTGGTTCTTCCTCTGGACGATGAAAAAGCAGTAGAGGAACTTTTTGCTAAAGAAGGCAAAAATATCGCAGCATTAGTGATAGAACCTCTGCCGGCAAATTACGGTTTATTAATACAGAGAAAAGAATTTTTATCTAAGATCGTTGAGATTGCCAGAAAGCACGGAAGCCTTGTGCTTTTCGATGAGGTGATCAGTGGTTTTAGGGTCGGATTAACAGGAATGAGCGGAGAATTAGGAATTTCGCCTGATCTTGTGACCTACGGGAAGATCATTGGTGGAGGATTTCCTGTCGGAGCTTATGCAGGAAAAGCTGAACTATTGGATCTTGTCGCTCCTCAAGGACCTGTGTACCAAGCAGGAACATTAAGCGCTAGTCCTTTTGGGATGAGAGCCGGCCTTGCTACATTAAAAAAATGTGAAGAAGAGAATGTGTGGAATGTTTTAGAAAATCGTACCAAGTCTTTTATTTCCGGAATGGGTTCCATTTTAAGGGAAAGAGATCCAGAGGGAGATTGGGATTCCAGTGTACATTCTTCTTTGTTTTGGTTCCATAAAAAGTCCCCTACTCCTATTCGCACTGTGGATAAGATACCGGCAGGTCATAAAGAAGGGTTTGCAAAAGTTTTCCACGCACTTCTGGCAGAAGGAATTTATTTAGCTCCTTCCGGTTATGAAGTTGGCTTTTTAAGTTATGCTCATTCTGATAAAATACTTTCTGAAACATTGGAAAAAGCGGATTCCGCATTAAAAAAATTGAAAGTATGAAGGTCTTCGATTCTAAAAAGATAGTTTTACCGGTAATCTGGGTTGTGACCACGGTCTCACTCGGTGTTTGGTGGCTTTTTTTGGGATTAAGACAGAATAGAATGGCGACTGAACTTGCTTCTCGCCTCGGATCTCAGATTGATATCGATTTTTTAGAAAAATTGGAAAGACAAAGTTCCATGATCAAGATGGAAGGAACCTTCTTCCTGTTCTTGCTGGTGAGTGGCGGGGCGACCTTAATTTGGCTTACCTTTAGAGAAGAAAAAAGAAACAAACTCATTCACGATTTTTTCTCCACTGTGACTCACGAAATGAAAACACCTTTGGCAAGTCTTAGGCTACAGGCAGAAAGTTTGTTGGAAGAAGGTGTAGATGCAGGCAAAAACAGACTTCTTCATAGATTATTAAAAGACTCAGATAGAATAGAATCTCAGATGAACAAGGCATTATACCTGGCAAGTCTCATGAGATCAGAAGGATTATATTTAGAAGAGTTGGACCTCCGACACTGGGGAGAAAGTCTAAGAGAAGAATGGTCCGAGTTAGACATCCAAACAGAATGGAAAGAAACCAAAGTGTTAGCAGATAGAAGAGCGCTCGAAAGCATTTTCAGAAATCTTTTGGAAAATTCTGTGCAGCATGGAGGAGCCACAAAGGTAAAAATTCTTTCAGAATCTGTTTCCGGAGATAAGATCAAATTCAGATTCGAAGACAACGGAAAAGGTTTTTCAGGCGATTTTAAATTATTAGGAAGATTATTCTTAAGGCATACAAGCACCAGTGGCACTGGAGTTGGATTGTATATCGCTGAAAAGTTGGCTAAAAGAATGGATGGAAACTTCTCCGTTCGAAATTCCGAGTCAGGAGGATTTTTGGCAGAGCTTGTTCTCCCCTCTTATTCTTCTCAAAGGAGAAACGGCATATGAAAGCGAAATTATTATTAGTAGAAGATGACCGCTCTTTAGGTGAAACTTTAAAAGAACGTTTGGAAAAAGAAGGATATGAAATGGTTTGGACCGTTTCTGCTCAGTCCGCAAAAGTTTTAGCCGCAGAGTCCAAACCTGATCTTATACTTTTAGATGTTCGTTTGCCAGATGGAGATGGATTTGAACTTGCCGAAGAATTAAAATCCAGAAAAGACTGCCCTCCATTTTTATTTTTAACTGCACATTCCGGAGCGCCAGAACGTTTGAGAGGATTCGAACTAGGCGCAGAAGAATTTATACCCAAGCCATTTCACTTAAAGGAATTGCTGATTAGGGTAAAACACGTATTAGAATCTCATAAACATTCCATAAAACAGGCTAAATATTCTTACGAAGGTTACCTTCTGGATTTTTACGGATATTGTATTCTTACACCATCCAAAGAAGAAATCCATCTTTCCAAAAGAGACTGCGCTCTCTTAAACTTTTTGGTAGAAGAAAGAGGAAGAACAGTTAGTCGAGATGAGATCCTAGATCGCCTTTGGGGAGAGGAAAAATTCCCTACAAATAGAACTATAGATAATTCCATTGTTAGATTACGCCAAGCCTTCGGAGATAGAGGTGAAGATGCGATCCGTTCTGTAAGAGGAGTCGGCTACCAATGGATCGGAGACTTAAAAAATGTCTAATACTAGATTCCAAGCCGCACTTAAATTAGAACCTCAGGCTACTCCTCCTATCTGGATGATGCGCCAGGCGGGCCGTTATCATTGGCATTACCAAAATTTAAGAAAAAAACATTCTTTCGAAGAATTATGTAAGGTTCCCGAACTTGCTGCTGAAGTAGCTTTTGGTCCTGTAGATGACTTTGATTTTGATACTGCAATTTTATTTTCTGATATTCTTTTTCCTTTAGAAGCATTCGGAATGGGTTTACGTTTCGGAGATGAAGGTCCAAAACTAGGTTGGCATCTTTCTGTATTAGAAGATCTGAATAAGTTTTATCCTTTGGAGCAAGCTGTGGAATTTATGGGATTTCAAAAGGACGCAGTCATCCGCACGAGAAAAAGAATCTCTAAAGATAAATCCTTGATCGGATTTGTGGGAGGACCTTGGACCCTATTTTGTTATGCTACCCAAGGAAAACATGATGGAAATTTAATACTTCCTAAAGTTTCTGCAGAGTTGCGAGAAGGTTTTTACGAGAAAATCCTGGCATTATTGAAAGAAAATATACGCTTACAATTGGAAGGTGGTGCGGAGATTGTAATGATCTTTGATACCGCAGCTGGAGATGCTTCTCCTGTATTCTTCCAAGAAGCGATCTTACCTACCATCAAAGTTTTGGTAGAAGCATTTCCTGGCAAAATTGGTTATTATGCTAAAAATCTTGCCCCAGGTTCCTTGCAATCTCTTAGGGAAATTTCTGGTCTGATTGGATTCGGGATGGATCATAGAACAGACATAGTTGGCTTTTTAGGGAATGGCTCCCATTTTGTTCAGGGAAATTTTGATCAGGCGTTATTGTTCATGGAGCCCGGAGAATTTAAGAAATATTTAAATCGTTGGATCAGACCGTTTTTAGATCTGGCCCCAGAAAAAAGAGCAGGATGGGTTTGTGGCTTGGGGCATGGAGTTCTGCCAAAAACCCCTGAAGCGAATATTAGAACTTTCGTAAGTACTATACGTGAGGCATTCGTATGAGTTCCAGATCCGATCTAATTCGAAAATATGATGTTCCGGCGCCTAGATATACTAGTTATCCTACTGTGCCTTATTGGGAAGACAATCCTACTCGAGAAGAGTGGATAGATGCGCTTCGCAGAAGGTTGGTCCCTGACGATTCTTCTGTAGCATTATACCTTCATATTCCATTTTGTGAGACTCTTTGTTCTTTCTGTGGATGTAATACTTCTATCACTAAAAACCATTCTGTAGAAGATCCTTACGTAGAAACAGTTCTGCAAGAATTCAGAAAATACCAAGAAGAACTTCCGGAGCTTACTAAACGTGAGCTAAGAGAATTACATTTGGGTGGTGGATCCCCTACTTATCTTTCGGAATCTAATTTGGAAAGTTTATTAAAACCAATTTTAGATTCTTGGAATGTATCTGATTCTCCTGAATTTTCTTTAGAAGTAGATCCAAGAAGAACTAGGCTTTCTCAACTAGAAGTTTTAGCAAAATATGGATTTACAAGGATTAGTCTAGGAGTCCAAGACTTCGATCCAGAAGTGCAAAGATTGGTGAATCGTATTCAACCTTATGATTTGACCGCAGCAATCACTCACGGATCTCGCAAATTGGGATATCATTCTGTAAATTTTGATCTGATCTATGGACTTCCTAGACAAACCAAAGAAAGTATGAAAGAAACAATTCGGAAAACTTTGGAGCTTAGGCCGGATCGTATCGCATTCTATAGTTATGCTCATGTGCCTTGGATTAAGGCTGCGCAGAGATTATTTACTGAAGATGATCTTCCTAAAGGAGAAGAGAAAAGAGAACTCTATGAGATTGGAAGGGAACTTTTCTTAAGCGCAGGATATAAAGAAATTGGAATGGACCATTTTGCTTTAGAGTCTGATTCCTTATATGCCGCTTATCAAAACGGAAATCTTCACCGAAATTTTATGGGTTATACTACCAAGTCCACTGACCTACTTTTAGGTTTAGGTGTGTCTGCAATTTCGGATAGTTGGGATTGTTTTTATCAGAACGAAAAGATTCTGAAAAAATACCAAAGAAAAATTTCGGAAAATGGGCAGGCAATACTCAGGGGACATAAATTAAATTCTGAAGATTTGGTCCAAAGAGAACTCATTCTAAAACTTTCTACTTTGGGAAAAGTAGAAGTTCCGGATCCGATTTTTGAAGAGGTTCGCCTCTATTTGGCCAGCATGGAAGACGATAATTTAATAGAATGGAAAGGAAAAACCCTTGTTTTAACAGACCAGGGAAAACCTTTCTTAAGGAATGCATGTACGGGTTTGGACATGCGTTTGAGAAGAAAAAGTCCTGAAACCAAGGTGTTTTCTCAGTCTATTTGACTCTCTTTCTGAAATATTCGGGTCCAATAGCTGTTTCTTCCTTTAGAAAGGACTCATTTGGAAATTAATTTCTTTTCGTCCAATACTTTGGGGACTTTAGTGGCGTAACACTTTTTCAGTTTGAAATGTTATCTTTGCATTTAAAAAAAATTATTTCGATCCTATTGATCGTTTTTGCTCCTGTGGGAATTTTCCCTGTTACCCTTCTGTTGAGAGAAGGCGGAAAGGTAAAAGGAGATATCATTACTCAAAATCAACATTCTGTTCTTCTTCAAACTGAATCAGGAAAACGTAAAGTAGATAAAGACCTGATCCTTAAGATACTTTTCCAAGATATAAATGACGACGAAGAGGAAAAGATCCGCAAGGAAGAAGAGGATAAGCTCGCTTCTGACAAAAAAGAACAAGAAGATAAAGAAGCTGCCCAGAGAAAACTGGAAGAAGATAAACAAAAAGAAGAAGATCTGAAAAAACAAGCAGCAGCCGAAGAAGAAGCGCGCCGCTTAGAAGAACTTCGTAAACAAGAAGCTAAACGTCCTTTAAATGCGCTCTGGAGATCAGCAGCTGTACCTGGCTGGGGACAATATTATACTGATAGAAAGTTTCAATCACTTCTCTACCCTACCCTATTTGCTGCGGCCGCATTTGTTGCTTATGATAAATTCAGAGTGTACAGAACTTCCGTAAAAGAATACGGAGACTTGGGAAATCCCTATACAAGAGAAAGTTTGACACTTGCAGCGTTAGGCCAAGCCCAAGCTGCGGCTACGCCGTCTTTATCTCCAATTGATGCTTATTTAGCGAACCAATCTAGCCAGGTTCAGCTAAAAAGAGAAGAAGCAGATAAAAATTTCAGAGAATACCAAGGCGCCTTATATGTGTTAGGCGGGATTTATATTCTGAACCTGATCGATTCTTATATTTTTGCAAATTCTGTCAAATCGGTAGTCCAGTTTTCAGATGGTCAAAGCAAGGGGATGGTAATCTCAGCTATGCCTTCTAGTGTTGGAGCGGGAAGTGGATTTTCCAGTAGCGGAAACTTCTCTGGAATGGAAACCAAATATACAATGGGTTACAGATTCGATTTCTGATCTTGATAAAAACTTTTCTCCCTTTTGAAAGAAAATCTAGGATTTTATTGCCAATAGTTTCCATCCCATTACTTTGTATCCGTGGCGAAATGGGTTCCGGATCATATAGTAATCGGCGCAGGTTTTACTGGCCTTCTGCATGCATTCCTTTCTTTAGAGAAGGGTGAGTCCGTATTAGTACTGGAAAAAAAAGAAAGTACTGGGGGATTGATCCGATCTGTGCGAACGGAATACGGTATTGTAGAGACCGCGGCTAACGGAATTATAAATTGTTGGGAGTTGGAAAGTCTCTCTTCACGTTTAGGATTGGATATCCTATTCTCAAATCCTTCATCTAAAAAACGTTATATATTTTCTGATGGAAAGATGAAAAGAATGCCTCTTTCCGTTTTCGAAATAATTTCTCTCGCTTTCTCCGCATTGACTGTGCCCGCGCAACCTCTCCCAGGTGAATCCATTTATCAATGGGGTAAAAGGGTATTGGGCGAAAAAACCATGAGCAAAGTATTGGAACCTGCATTAGGCGGGATCTATGCGGGCGATTTGGACGCAATGTCCGCTGAGCTTGTCCTCGGAAAATTTTTGCCGGAGCAAGCGCCTCTTTGGAAAAACATTCTTCATCTTCGAAATTCCAGAAAAGATAAACCGAAACTTCTTCCAGGAAGAAGAGGAACCGTAAGTTTTAGAGGCGGCCTAGGAACTTTACTTGGTGCCCTTGAGGCAAGAGTGTCTTCTCAGGGAAAGATCAAGTATAATCAAGATATTACCAGTTTAAAAGAACTGAGAGCGAGTTATCCAAAATCCAAGATCACTATTGCGACTAGTCTTGGAACTGCATTAAAACTTCTGAAATCGGAATTTAAGGAATTCAAGTCCTACCAAGGTATGTTGGACACTTTGCCCATCGTAAGTGTGACTCGTTTCGGAAAAGATTCCATCTTGAATGGCAAAAAAGGATTCGGAGTATTATTCCCGAAAGATCATAAAAGTTTTTCTTCCGAATTAGGAATTAGATCCAGAGGGATTTTATTTAACGATTTTATATTTTCCGGTAGGACCTCCGACGGAATCCATTCAGAAACATTTATTATGGGTGGTGCAGGAGACAGGGAAATTTCCTCCAAAACGGAAGAAGAGATCATCTCAGTAGTGGAAGAAGATCGTAAAAAATTATTCTCCGAAAGTGGAATTCCTTTAAATCACTATGTGACTGTTTGGAAAGATGCACTCCCTGTATACGGGCCGCAACTTCACGCATTCAATCGTGATTTGGATAGAATTCTGCCTCCGGAAGTCAAGGTAGAAGGTAATTTTAGAAGCGGGATCGGTTTAAAATCCATTTTAGAACGGGCCTTCTCGCTTTATAACCCGGATCTTTCCGTCTGATCAGCGGACAAATTTATTTATTAAAATTCCTTTAAGTTCTTCCAGATCTTTTTTGATCCAGTTGGAATCCTCTTCGAATTTTTCGGGAGTCATTCCTTCCGTTTGGAATAATGTAAAAATTAGTTCACTCCCCTCCCCGTTCTGAATGATCCTGAGTGGATTATAAGAAATATTTTCAGGACTGAAGATCACATAATGATCCAAGATCCCATATGGGTTTTTATCAGTGAATTTTGCGGTAAGTTTGCCCATAGGAGAGTCAATGGACCATTCTCCGTTTTCTAAGGGAGAAATTGATTTACACAAACCGGAAGCCCATTCTGGAAAATTTTTAGGCTCTGAAAGATATTCGTAAGCTGTATTTTGAGAAACGGGAATTGTAACGCTAATATGTTTTGTATTTTTTGTCTTAAGCATTTCTTTACTTTGGGAATTGGTCTATTTTTTTCTGGATACTGATCTTATCATGAGAAGTTTTTGCAAGTGAATATGCTTTGCGAAAATTTTCTTCTGACTTTGAATTATCTATATCTAAATACAATTCTCCCAAAAGAGCAAAGTAAAAATGATTTTCTTTTAGGTTTAGTTTTTCCGCTTCTATGATTGCTTCTTCTTTTTCATTTGCTTTAGAAAGTGCATATGTTCTATTCAAAGCAGCAATAGGAGAATATTGTAATTGAAGTAGACGATTGTATAACTGCAAAATATTTTCCCATTTTTCTTTCGTATCTTCCTTTTGGGTATGCCAGTATGCAATTCCTGCTTCCAAATGATATTTTGTGAGTTTTGTTCCGCCGGTTGCTTTGGTTAGAAAAATTTCTCCCTTTTTGATCAGATCATAATTCCAAAGAGCCGTGTCCTGGTCTTGGTATAAGATCTGTTCTCCATTTTGATCCTGCCTTGCTTCGAATCTGGAAGTATGAAAACACATTAATGATAGAAGTGCATATACTTTAGGTTTATCAGTGATCTGATTTTCTACAAGCATGCTACAGAGACGGATTGCTTCTAAACAAAGATCTTTACGTAAAGTTTTGTTTTGGCTGATGGAATGATATCCTTCGTTAAACAATAGATATATTGTAGAAAGTACAGAATCCAATCGATCTTCTATCTCTTCCGGTGCTGGAAGTTGGATTGTGATCTTTTCTTCTCTTAATTTTTCTTTAGCTCTAAACAATCTTTTATTTATCGTTTCTTTATTGGTTAAGAAGGCATCGGCTATCTCTTCTATT
The DNA here is from genome assembly GCF_002811765.1 of Leptospira saintgironsiae. Classification (NCBI taxonomy): domain Bacteria; kingdom Pseudomonadati; phylum Spirochaetota; class Leptospiria; order Leptospirales; family Leptospiraceae; genus Leptospira; species Leptospira saintgironsiae. Next base: position 89,519 of record NZ_NPDR01000005.1, read on the forward strand.
CCGAATCCACATAAAATCCTGAGAGAAAGTCCAACTTGTGCTTCTGAAGAAATAGAAGGGTGGCATACTACGAACATCATTCTGAGTTGGCTATCGTATATATTTTCAGGGGAAAGATCTATTTCAGATTCTAAAGACTCTGATTGAGATTTTGTGAGCTCAGGAAGGATTTTGTTCTTAAAAACTGAGTTTCTTTGAAGATAATTTTTGGCCTTATTCTTTGCTACGGCATAAAGCCAGGCAGTGGGATTTTCGGGATTTCCCTTGATTCCCCAGGCTTCAGTTGCAGTTAAGAATGTCTCACTTGCGATTTCTTCTGCAATTTCCAGCCTTTCGAAACCTATATGTTTGGAAAGAACGGAAACAATTTTAGTGTATTCATTCCTGAATAAATGGGGTAATATTTCCGAGCTTTGCATAAAACTTACGCGAGATATGTGTGTCGGTTAACGTGTTTTATCTACGCCTACAACTTTTCTCACTTCTACACTGTTTCCTGGTCCATTTAGGATGGGACATTCTTTTGCGATATTGGTAGCTTCTTCAAAATTTTCGGCCTTGATCGTAATAAAACCAGCTATAGATTCTTTTGTTTCTGCAAAAGGACCGTCAGTAATGATCTGTCCGGATTTTATAACTTTACCTTCAGTAGATAGTCCTGTTCCACCTACGAATTTATTTTGAGCGGCAATCCCTCCTACCCAGTCCTGATACATTTTCATGTACACTTGCATTTGTTCAGGAGAAGGTTGTGCATCCTTTGTGATCAGATCCAGTCGCATTAAGATTAAATATTCGTCCATATTTTGTTCCTTATAGAAGATGATTTTATCTCTAGATCAATTGAGTTTTTAGAAATTGGACAGGGACTTTGATAAAATTTGGACGCATTATAAATTACAATTGCAGGCAACCTTTTCCTTCTTCGGATCCCATCCGCCTGAAACTTTACATATACAATGTGAAAGCCCACCTTTCTGCGCAGAATGCTTAGCTTCGAATACAAATTTTGCCAATGCTTCTAAGAAAGCAGGGTATGTTCCTGGTGCGGGAATTCTATGATATTCCGAGATCCCATTTTGGAGGGCATGATCTCTTATTTGCACTCCAATCTCTTCTAATGTTTCTAAATGATCGCTGATAAAACTGATCGGATAAACTGCGATCCTTTTGGTTCCATTTTGTCCCAACTCTTGGATCTTATATAGAGTATTAGGAGTGGTCCATTTGCTTGGCCCCACCCTACTCTGGTAGGATAAATGAATTTGTCCTTTATAACCTTTTTCTCTCAAAAGAATAGTAAGGGCTTTTACATTCTCTTCGATGTCTTTCGTATACACGTCGCCTTTTTTAATTAGGCGAAGAGGTATCCCGTGTGCGCTGAATACTATATCAAGGTTTTGCCAGTCTGAGATCGGCTCTTGCTTTATATGTAAAAAATCTTTTTCGGAAAGTTTACCTTGGAAAAAATCCAGGATCAAATCTCTAATAGACTCTAAATATTCTTTTCTATCGGAGAAAGGTCTTACCCAAAGAGGACTGGAAGCAGGGCAGTATCCCAATTTTTTTTCCATGAGCATTGCTGTGGATAAAACTGTTGATCTGGAAAAATGAGGGAATAGGGGAAGAATTACAACTCCCTCATTTGGATCTGTCCATTCCGTAGGGAGTTCTCTTATGTCCGGATATCCGCAGCACATTGTGGCCTTGACTTCCCATTTCTCTCCGGACTCTTCTAAAAGTTTTTTCAAACCTTCTGCTTGTTTTTCAGTTTCGGAGACTAAGGGGGAGCCTCCTCCGAATCCCATGGAAGCATAAGTCTCTTCTACTTTTTTCGCTCTGGTCTCTGCGATTTTTCTAGCGAGTCTGATCCTTAGAAATTCAGGAAGAGGGAGATCGAATACCAAAGGATCTTCGAATAGATCTTTTAGAAATTTTGGAATTTCTTCGGCGTTTCTAGGTCCGCCCAAGTTGATTAGTAAAAGTTTATTTTTCATAAAAAATGGCTCACTTGAAATTCGATGGAATATTGTTTTGTACTCAGATAATTTCTGTATCTTCCTGAATAATTTGAAATAATGTCCTCTCTACTCAGACCACCTTGGGTTTGGAAACTTCCTTCTCCGTATAATCTATGCTCAGTTAATTTTACGAAAAATAACCAAGAGGGTAGTATATAACCTGCTCCTAAATTTGTCTCTATTCCGAACCCGGAAGAATCTCCGATAAAATTCAAATTTCTTTGGTAATGATAATCCCTGAAATGTGAATACCAAATATTTCCGGAAAGACTTGCTTCGTACATCCAAGTTCCATTGGAATATCTATAGCCGAATCCGAATGGAACCTCCCAAGTGGAGATTGAATAACTAAGTCCAATTCCGATCGGACCATAAGTCACTGGTGAGGTCGCGATCCATTGCATCACATCGTATAGATAATATTTATAATAAGTATAATAAGCTCCGCCGGTAAGATAAAGACCAGATCCTGGTTTTCTTGGATCTGGATTTGCTCCGCCAAAATATTTTCTGGCAAGAAATCCTATCCGATCGTCTTTCATTTTCAGTTTTCCTCTTCCATCCGCAAAGTTTTGAGTCCCTGTAAATGTATAAGGAGTATCGTAAAAACTTGCGTTTGCGAAATCGATCTTTGTCCCCTTTTCTCTGCTTACGCTACCAAGAAGAAAGTCCTCGTCCCTCCCCTCTCCGGTTCTTTGGTTCTTAAAAGTTGTCCTGTATTCCAGGTTGATCTCCCAAGTTTCCCACCAATGTTTGAAACCGATCCCACCATATTCGAACTCTCTGTTGTAAGTGATCCTTGATCCCGCTTTTAGCCCGGATAGATTAGGGAACTTTGTGCCCGATTCAAAAATATGTTGGCCTCCATTTTCCCCCACAAGTCCTGTGATGGAACTTCTGGTCATTAGCTCGGATAGAAGGGCCTGAATTTTGGTTTGGGGCGCCGCGGTTCCTGGAAGTTTTGTTTCGGATCTTATCTCTTTGGGAGATTCAGGCTCTTGTGCAAGCAATGGACCTGTGGCAAATAGGCAGAATAGTGTGGTTATAATTCGAATCTGAATTTTCATTTCATCCTAGAATTAGGGGTGAAATGATTTCATCCCCAGTGGAATTCCTTTTCCGAGAAGAGACCTTAGCATTCTCCCCTCCCCTATCGTTTCAATTCGGTTTTTTCGCTCTTAAATCAATATGAGACATAGGTTTTCTTGACAAATCCGGTCTTCAAGTGGATCTATTATCAGGGTCGAGATCTAAAGTGAAAGCCAGAGTTTTAAGTGTAGAAGAAGTCCTCTCCGAATACGTTTTAAGTTCGGAAGATGAGTTTCTGGAGAAGGCGGAAAAATGGTCCTTGCCCAAAGACAATAAGGGCAAGTACAAGACGGATGTTTTGGATAAGTACTTTTCCAAAAAAACAAAACATTCTTATGAATCTGTGATCATCGCGGTTTCTAACCAAAAAGGTGGAGAAGGTAAAACCACAGTTTCCATCTGTCTCGCGGAAGCATTGGCAAAGGCAGGCAAAAAAGTCCTACTTTTGGATTGGGATGCTCAGGCAAATATTACTCAGTTATATGTTGGCCAGGCGGATAAATCGGTCTTTCATAGTTTAGGTTATAAAGAAGAATCTAAAGTAGATATTTCTGAAATTATTGTAACTCTTGCTCCTGGTTTGGACCTGGTTCCTTCTTCAATTCACTTGGCTAATTTTACGACTCCTTATGAGAGAGACGATTTTGATCTTTTGAAAGAAGCACTTCTGCCTGTCCGTTCTTCTTATGAATATATTATTATAGATTGTCCTCCTTCTTTGGGTTTGATTTTGGAAAATGCTTTGATCGCGGCTGATCTTGTTTTAGTTCCGATCCAGACTCGCGCTTTTAGTGTGCAGGGTTTGAAAGACCTTCATGGTACAATAGAGAAGATCCGTAAAAAAGCAAATCCAGGTCTTGGGCTTTTGGGAGCAGTCTTAAATCAGTATGAGGATTCGAGGGCGCTTTCTGGGCTTGCCGAAACTGTCCGGAAATATTTCCCAGTGTTTGATTCTGTAGTGTACAGAAGAGAGGCGATCCCTCAGTCTCAAGCAAAACGTAAACTTTTATCCGAATATGATCCTAAAGCAATGCAAATGTTTTCTACCTTGGCGGAAGAAGTGATGAGGAGAGCAAATGGCAAAAAGATCTGATTTTGCAGGGCTGGATCTATTAACAGCTTTCGGTGGGGACGAATCCCTAAAAAAAGAGATTCTTCTTTCTGATATTATAACGAATCCGGAACAACCTAGAGTTTTTGGAAAAGAAGATGTGAGCGATCTTGTCGAATCTATGAAACGTCTTGGTTTGATAGAACCGATTGTTGTTCGTAGATTAGGTAAGAAGTTCCAGATCGTAGCTGGAGAGAGAAGATTTCAAGCTGCGAAACTAATAGGTTGGAAATCTATTCCTGTAGTAGAAACCGAAGCTCCCGAAGATAGATGTTATGAGATTGCCCTGGCTGAGAACGAAAAACGTAAAAGTTTAAATCCCTGGGAAGTAGGAAGGGCGATCCAATTCCTCCGAAAAGAAAGAAAAAAAACCGCAGAAGAAGTCGGTAAAATTTTGGGTTATACAGAAAGATATGTAAAACAGTTGAGCTCGATAGCAAGACTGGACCAAAAATCTGTTTCAGAATTACTCAAAAGTGGAAGTGACCTTTCCGTCAAAAACCTGGAAACCCTTCTAAAAAAGAAAGAAGGACGGGGGGGTGAAACGATTTCACCCCGCAGACCTGGTGAAAGGGTCACGCTGGATCTTAAACTCCTGACTATCAAAAATAGAGAATCTTTCCTAAAAGAACTTTCTAACCTAAAGAAAAAGTACGGATTGAGCTAAGACAATATTTTTCTCGTTGGAGAAAAGTAGAGGCTCTCGAATCTGTTCTCATACGATAGTTCGAGCGGATTATTTTATCATCGTTCGGATCTTTATTAAAGGAACAGAATGAAAATAGGAATCATAGTTGGCTCCCAACAAAAACAATCTCAATCCTCTAAAGTAGGCGAATTTTTAAATTCTAAATTAAAAGAAATGTCCGTAGAAACTTGGACATTGGACCTGGGAAAAAATCCTCTTCCTCTTTATGATTCTACTCAGACAAGCGACGATAAGGTCTGGACAGGTCTTTGGAAACCTATTGATGAAAATTTAAAAAGTTCTGAAGGTTTTGTTATTATCACTCCTGAGTATGGTGGGATGGCGAGTCCTGCTATTAAAAATTTCTTCCTTCATGCGGGTCTTGTTCAATTAGGCCATAAGCCTGGACTTCTTGTTTCTGTTTCTTCTGGTAGAGGCGGAGCTTTCCCGATCAATGAGATGAGAGCAAGCAGTTATAAAAATACTAAGATCTGTTATATCCCTGAACAATTGATCTTTAGGGACGTGGAACATTTGATCAATGGAGGGGAACCTGTCTCTCCGGAAGATAGTTTTATCAGAGAGAGAAGTGGATTCGCGCTTAAGATCCTGGTTGCTTATGCGGATGCTCTTTCCGAGATCCGTGAGTCTGGCGTGGTCCAGGATCCTAGGTTTAAAAACGGAATGTCCTGATGTGACATAATCAGCGACCGGCTTACGTATAGGTTTTGGTTACAAAACTGCGTAGGGGAGGGGGAGTTCCTTCACTGTAGAATTGGCTCAAAGATTGTCTTTTCTGACCCGATGATATATTCTGAGAGCTGTTGGATTCGGATCCGACAGTTAGGAAACGGAAAGTTTCCAAGTCAGATAAGACGGACCGGGTTTTTAGATATCTCGGTCGAAATCGAAAGTTAGGAATTCATGAATAAAATTAATATCCAGGCCGGACAAATTATTTTCAGAGAAGGCGAGTTGAATAACTCGATGTACATCATCACCTCTGGAACAGTTGAAATATTTTTTACTCATAAAAACTCGGCCACTCGTTTGGCTTTGATGAAGAAGGGAGATTTTTTCGGTGAAATGGCTTTATTTAGGGCAAAGCCTAGAACCGCTACTGCGAGAGCAGTGATGGACACCGAAATGGTCGCAGTAGAATCCAAACAGCAATTGGAAAGATACTTACTCGCGAATCCTGAGTTTGCTGCTAAGATGGTGAGGATTTTAGCCGATCGTTTGGCGAATACGAACGAACTTTTGATCTCTAAATTGAACGAAATTACTACGAAAGAAATCGAATATCAGATAGAGGATACCTGATCAGGTATACGTAATGCGGTCTTTGCCCGCTGCTTTTGCTTCGTATAGTTTTGCATCAGTCAAAGAATAGAGCCTATTACTTTCGTCTGCATCTGTAGGATATTCTGCAACTCCGCCAGATACTGTGACTTCTATCCCGAAATCATTTTTGGAAGAATTTCTTAAATAAGTCCTGAATCTTTCAATCGCTACTCTCGCGTTTTCTTTGCTGGTTTCGGGAAGAATGACCGCGAATTCTTCGCCTCCGACCCTACAACTGATGTCTTCTGTTCTGAATGCATACATCAAGGTTCCTGCTACCAGTTTTAAGATATCATCCCCGAAAGAATGCCCTTTGGTATCATTGATCTTCTTAAAATTGTCCAGGTCGAATAAGAATAGGCAGAAACTTCTTTTATACCTTTTACTTCTGGTGATTTCTTTGTTTAGGACCAGGTTGAAATATCTTCTATTATAGATCCCTGTTCCTTCGTCTATGACTGCATTTAGGATGATCTCTTCGAAAGAGTAGATATCCACGATCTTAGGGTTTTCTATAAGTCGATTTTTTAGATATATATAATCTAGGAGGGCTACGACGAAGTTCATACTTCTGCCCAATTGTTTACTTAGTCCTTCCGCATGGGAGTAGATCTCTTTCCAAAGAGATCTGGCTTCGGATTCGGGTAAGTCTAAGTTCGCGATGATCCTGAAAAAGTCTGAGTAGAAATAATCGTCCTTCTTTCCCATCTCTTCGAATTTAGTTGCGAGGCTGGGAAGTGGTGCTTCTTTATCGTTTACGATCTCTAAAATTGCGGTTTTTCTTTCTGAGTTGATCTGCCCCAGGCCTTTAAACCTGTCCCTCATTTCTATGAGTTCGTTTCTGGCTAAATTTGCTGTGGTTTCGTGGGCATTGAGGGTTTGTTCCGCTGTGAGTAATTCTACTTCTCCCAGCTTAGAAACTCTTTCGTAGAGCTCCAATAGTTCCTTGAGTTTTTGGATTTCCTCTTCTTTTTCTTTTAGCACTTCTTGTAGATTTCGCATTTTGGTTCGAGGATATGTTGGAGTCCTTCTGGTAGGAACTCCTAACTTTCCGGTTTGTTATGGAATACTGGTAAAATAATTCTTTTCCACCCTAGGGGTAAACCAATTTAATGAATTACTTGGCGGTTTCATTTATGTTCAAAGGTCCTCATAAGAAAAAAGTTATTATTACAGGAGCGAGCTCAGGTATCGGCAGAGAGCTTGCTCTTTTATACGGAAAGGCGGGCCATGATCTGGCGATCACTTCTAGAAGGAAAAAAGTTTTAGAAGATATCGCAAAAGAGATCCGGTCATTTAATAAAGGCGGCAAGGTTATCTTGGCTTCCTTGGATGTCTCAGAATCGGCGGACAATTTTAAAGTCCTTCCTAAACTTGCTAAGGATCTTGGTGGAGTAGATCTATTTATTGCGAATGCTGGAATTTCTACTAACTCTTCTTTTGGCCAAAAAAGTTTTGAAGCTGATAAGAAGGTGATCGATACAAATTTGATCGGGCTTATGGCTGGCATCTCCGCTTTGCAGCCGATCTTTAGAGATCAGAAAAGTGGACAGATCGTAGGGATTTCTTCAGTAGCTTCTTTCAGGGGTCTTCCTGGTTCAGCAAGTTATTCTACTTCCAAGGCTGCGGTTTCTACTTATTTAGAAGCACTAAGAGGAGAGGTTCGACAGTTCGGTGTAAAGGTCACTGTCATTCATCCGGGTTTTATAGATACTCCAATCAATCAAAAGTTGAAATCCCGTCCTTTTCTTGTTTCCTCAGAAAAAGGTGCTCAAAAAATTTACAATAGGATAGAATCAGGAGTTCGCTCCGCTACTGTGCCTTGGTTTCCTTGGGCAATGATCGGAGTCCTGATGAGATCGCTTCCTGAGTTTTTATGGGAGAAGATCGGGCCTAAATAAAGGTTTTTGCATATGGTAGGAACTCCAGACTCTTCGAATATCTGCAAGGTTCTCTTTGTATGTTTGGGAAATATCTGCAGATCTCCTGCGGCAGAGGGTGCATTTGTGGATTTATTGGAGAAGAGAGGGCTTTCTTCTCTCTTCGAAGTGGATTCTTGCGGAACTTCTCGCTATCATATTGGAGAATTGGCGGATCCCCGAACCAGACAAACTGCTCGTAAAAAGGGAATAGAGCTCACTCATAAGGCGAGACAATTTAAAAGATCCGATTTTGAATATTACGATTTTATTCTAGCGATGGACAGATCGAATAATAAAGATCTGGGAATACTCGCTTCGAATGAAGAAGAAAGAAAAAAAATTCATTTGTTCAGAAAGTTTCAGAAGGGCCAAGGAAAAGAATCCGAGGTTCCTGATCCATATTATGGAACTTTAAAAGACTTTGAAGAAGTCCACCAGATTGTTTCCGAAGCCTCGGAAGGATTTCTGGAATATGTCTTGAGTAAAAATGGAGTAAATAATGCCTAAGGGTGAAAAAAAGAAAGTAGTAGTAATCGGAGTAGGTTTCGGGGGATTGCAGGCGATTAAAAAATTATCCAAAGAAGAAGATTTGGAGATCATCGCTATTGATAAAAAAAATCATCATTTGTTCCAACCTTTATTATACCAAGTAGCCACTGCAGTATTAAGTCCTGCTGACATTGCGATCCCTACCAGATCTCTCATTGGTGATAAAAAGAATGTGACAGTTTATTTGGGAGAAGTGGAGAAGGTAGACATCCAGGCCAAAAAAGTATATTTCCAAGGCCATTCCGAGGATTATGATTATCTAATATTGGCTGCGGGTGCTAAATCTGGCTATTTTGGGAATGACCATTGGAAAAAATATTCTATTGGTTTAAAATCTTTAAAGGATGCACTTTCTATCAGAACAAAAATTTTAACTTCTTTTGAGCAGGCGGAACTTGCAGGCGATCCTGAAATTGCTAAAAAACATCTAAATTATGTTATCATCGGTGGAGGTCCTACAGGTGTGGAGCTTGCAGGTTCCATTGCAGAACTTTCTCATGAGATCGTTAGGAACGAATTCCACACAATCGATCCTGGTTTAGCAAAGATCACCTTGATCGAAGCTTCTCCTAGACTTCTTGCAGCTTTTGCTCCTAAACTAAGTGAATTTGCAAAGATCCGTTTAGAGAAGAGGGGAGTGGAAGTTCTAACTGGAACCAAAGTTCTCGAAATAGACCAGAATGGGGTCAAGATAGAAGGCAGAACAATTGCTTCTTCTACAGTGATCTGGGCTGCGGGAGTTCAAGCAAATTCTATCGGAGCATCTTTAGGAGCTCCTACAGATAGAATGGGAAGAGTGATGGTAGATGAGTTCTGCAATGTGGAAGGTCATCCAGAAGTTTTTGTAATAGGTGATATCGCAAATTATTCCAAAGGTTTAGAAAAACCTTTGCCTGGTGTTTCTCCGGTTGCAATGCAGCAAGGAAGATATGTTGCTTCTCTTATCCGAGGAGATCTGAGATCTAAAAAAAGAAAACCTTTCCATTATCTGGACAAGGGAAGTATGGCGACTATCGGAAGACAAGATGCAGTTGCTCAAGTTGGGAATTTCAGACTAAGAGGATTTTTCGGGTGGTTTGTTTGGTTGTTCATCCATATCTTCTATCAAGTAGGATTTAAAAATAAGATCTCCATCTTCATCACTTGGGTTTGGTCTTATATTACATTTCGTGCAGAAGCAAGATTGATCCAAGACGAGGTTGAAGCCAGCTCAGTCGGGTCCACTACGCAAAATTAAAGCCGAAAATAATCCTTGAATAGGTCGTACATAATAAAAGAATAAGCTCGATGCGGACTGATCTTTGGAAAGGCAAGACAATCGTAATTACCGGAGGCTCTTCCGGGATAGGAGAAGCTTTATTAGAAAGTTTATCCCAGATTCCTTGTAAGATCATCAATCTTTCCAGATCAGAGCCTGAGCTTATTCGTAAAATTTCTAAGAAGAAAGAGAAACGTGCTGCGGAAATTTTCCATATTCAGGCGGACCTTTCTTCTGAAAAAGAGATCAACAAAGCAGTTGCTAAGTTGGCGAAACTTGCAGATGGCATCGATGTTCTTTTTAATAACGCAGGTATAACTGCTCATTCTAGATTTGATCAAACTCAGATAGAAGCATTTCGACAGGCGTTTGATGTGAACTTTTTCGGTCCTGTTTTCCTCACGATGAGACTTCTTCCTTTTTTGAAAAAGAACAAGGGAGCAGTCATGGTAACATCTACAGTTAGCGGATTATACGGGGTCCCTGCAAGAAGCGCTTATTCTTCTTCCAAATCTGCGTTACACGCTGTTATGGAATCTGCACGTATAGAACTTTCGGAAGAAGGTCTTAGATTTATTATATTCTGCCCTCCTTATACCAAAACAAAACTAAGAGCAAATGGTATAGATGGGGATGGCCAGAAGCTGGGGGAATCCCATTACTCCGGCAAGAGTAAAACTCCGGAAGAAGTTGCAGAGAAGATGATCCGTTCTGTTGAGGATCCGAACTCAAGACTTGTTGTAATGGATAAAAGTGGATTTTTCATGAAATGGATGAGAAATATCTCTCCTTCATTTTTGGAAAAAGTATTATATAAAAAACTTTATAAGGACTTTCATTAAAGGACTTAAGTCTATATGGAAACTAGAAGCATTATTAAAGAATTTAAATATGATTTTCCTTTGGAAAAAGTTTGGAGCGCTGTTACTGTCAACGAGGAGCTAATCCATTGGTTGGCAGATAAGGTAACTGGACGTCCTAAACTTGGCGGCACTTTCTCTTGGACTTGGAATTTAGGTCCAGAAGGAGAACTTACTTCTACAGGTATTTATAAAAAGATCGTTCCTTTCCAGGAGTTGATATTGCAATGGCAAGACCATCCAGCAGGTGATATAGAACTCAAGCTTGAGTTTGAAAAAGAAGGAGAGGATTCCACTCTTCTAAAACTCACCAACTCAGGATATCCGACTGGAGAAAAATTCGACCATTGGATAGAAGCAGCTTCTGAAGGCTGGGACGAAGAAAGTATGCATTTGCTTCAATACCTCAGAAAGAACTGATATCTCTTTAGTGTCGGATTATGTTTTTGTTTTCCGCTTGAACTCTCGGGTCCCTAAAAAAAGATGACATTAGAGCCCCGATCATAGGGTGTTCGCGGTCTTTTCTCATAGAGGCCAGGGCCGCGAGCTGCTTTTCAAGGCGGTATACAGTGAACCTTCCAGAACTAGACTCTTACTTTCAAAGTCTTACGGATATCACAGATACGATTTCGATCTTAAACTCTCCGTATGAGTCCGAATTCGATTCAGATATCTCTAAGATGGAAAATTTCTTAAATGAGATCCAATCCAAAGATTGGCTCGCCACAGACAAAGAATACTTTAACCTATTCACCAGCCACTTCTCCTTTCATATCAAAATAGTAGAAGAGATTGTCCGCGAAGCGAGAGAGATCTTAGATCCTGAGCGTCGTATGCACGTAAAACGTTTGGTAGGATATTGCAAATCAAGCGAAGAATGGTTAGCAGATCTTCAAAAACGCCGTAGAGCTACAGAAACTCTCGCGACTGCTTGATATAATCTATTGACATCCCCGGTCAGCCGGGGAGTCTTGAGTTCGTGTCCGAGAACGAACTGCCACAGAAAGAAAAAATTAATTTTTTCACCCATCCCTTTCTCTTCTATCCTGTACTTCTTTTTATATTCATATTCGCTCTAGATAAAATTTTCTTTTTGGATAAGGTCAGAGACTACGTAAAAGTAGAATTAACTTATATATATTACGATGTTAAACAAGATCTCCTAAAAGAAATGATCTCCAAGTTCGGCAAGAACGCTGAGAAGAAGTCCGACAAAAAATTGGTACTTCTTATGGGATCTTCCAGGATGTTATACTTCAAAAACGAAGAGATCTTGGACTTCTATCCTGATTGGGAGGTATATAATCTTTCTTCTGCAGTAACTACTCCTGCGTATTATCTCTATTTTTTAGAAAGATTATTTGAAGCAGGTGTAAAACCTGACTATCTGGTTTTAGAAGCGGACCCTTTCCAATTCAACGCAAACAGCACTACATTCAAAAAATCGAATTTAGCAAATAGTTTCGATCTTAGATTCGTTCTTTCTAATGCCTGGGACCTGGGTAAGGAAAATGTGAACTATTATTTGGGAAATTATTTTTTTGGAGTAAGTAAGAATAAACCTTATATCACTAATGTTTATGCTCACCTCACCAATAAAAAATTCGAACAAGCCGACCTGATCAAAAGACTCACCATAGAATCTCTGCAAAGAGACAAGGGGAATGCGATCTCTCCTGCCGGTGGTTTTATGGAGAAGGACTACGGCAAATTGGAAGCAAGTTCTATCCGCACAATAGGTTGGATCTATCCGAAATATTCTCCTTCCGAAATGCAGTTCTCCTTTTACGAAAAGATCCTGGATAGAGTGAAGTCAGAGGGAATTCCTACCCTTGTTGTCCGTCCCGAAGTTTCTCTTCCTCTGGAAAATCTTCTAAAAGAATTGAATATCCCTGCTCCTTGGTGGGAAAGAATTCGCCCAATTAACCAAAAGTTCGGCATACCCATCATAGATATGGCAGAAGCAACCGACTACGAGTGTAATACTTTTGCGGACAGTGGTCATATGGCCGTGGACTGTTACCGGCCATTCTTGCGCTTTTTAAGAATGAGATATTCCGGAGAGTAATCCGCTTCTTTCTATATATTTCGCCGGGGAAAGGAGGTTGACGAGAGGAATTGTCTGCCTTAATTTTGCTTCGTTAGATTTTCCCCAAAAGGCGAACCCATGAAAAAAATTATATCCACAGCGGTTTCAATTTCTCTTTTGATCGGTTGTTCTTCTACGAGTGTCGTTGAGAACAAGGGCAAGGATGCCGAGTTCCAAATTTTAGAGCCGAATATCAGAGTAGAAAAATTCAAAGAAACATTCAATTTAAAAGCGGAAGGTCCGGTTAACCTGGACTGTTCCGGCAAACCTTGCACTCCTGACCAAGTCAGCGCATTAACTCCTGATCAGATCAAAAAACTAAAACGTAATGGTTCTTGGAAAGAATATGTAGAGAAGGAAGATCTTCAAAAAAATAAATTCTCCGTTCTAACCCGTGTAGGTGATTACAAAGACGATAAAAGAGACGGTATCTGGAAAACATTATACGAAACAGGAGAAACTTTAAGAGAGACTCCTTACGTTGCCGGCGTAAAAGAAGGTGAGGAGAAAAAACTCGCAAAAGATGGAACCCAACTTGAAAGCACAATTTACAAAGCTGACAAGAAGAATGGACCATACTGGTCTAAAACAGACAAAGGTATCTTAAGCGACGAAGGTACTTACGCAGACGATAAAAAAGTAGGCACCTGGAAAGATTATTATAACGAAGACGGAGCTAAAAAATCCGTAATCGATTTTAAAGACGGTAAAAAAAGCGGCAAAGAAACGAATTACCATAAAGACGGGAACACTGTCTCTTCTGAAGGAAACAATTCAGATGATCTAAAAACGGGTTATTGGAAAAACTATTACGAGAATGGTTCCCCTCAATCAGAAGGTAATTATGCTCCGAAAGGAACCGGTCCTGATAGAAAGTCTCTTAGAATAGGCGCTTGGAAAGAATATTACAAAAACGGAAAGGTTTTTGCAGAAGGACAGAGAGATCATACTCGTAAGGGAGATTGGACCTTCTATTGGAGTACTGGAAATCCAGCGTATAAAGGAACCATGATGAACGAAATGATGATGAGTTCCGCAGAAGTATACGATAAGGACGGAACAATCCAAGGAAAGGGAAAACTTCTTTTCGACCTCTTATTGATGGATGAAAAAACGGATGAGCTAAAGGCAAAATATAAGCCTGATTTCCCGTTTGCATATTATAAAAACGGCAAGAAGTCCTTTGAAATCGCTGCAAACGGTACTGCGGTCGAGTATGACGAGTCTGGAGCAAAGATTGGGCAAGGGCCGATTATGCCTGGGACAAACCAAAAAAACGATTGTTGGACGACACCTCAGGGTAAAAAATATTACGTGAACGGTAGAGAAAATCCTAAAATGGGAGAACTACAAGGCTGTAAGTAATCTTGCACCTTAAGTAACTCAGTTTCTTAAGTATAAAAAGCTCGGAGATTTTTCTCCGGGCTTATAATATTTAGAAAGGCTTTTCTCAGTCTGTAAAATTCTTCTCTGAACTGTGTAGGAATTCCAACATGGACTCAGAGTCGAAAAAGGGAATCCTCGCCTTGGAAAAAATTATCACAAATAACGATCTCAAAAAAATCAGCCTAGGAATATTGGTCGCTGCTCCTTTATTCTTCCTGCTTGGATATTTCGTCCGAGGCTGCAGTTCAGTAAATCGTCAGGCAAAAGTAACTTATAGCGGATCCTTTACTGAAGGAACACTGGTTTCCTTAAATTCTAAAAATGTAATATTGCAGGATCCTGACTTTTCTATTCCTCTGGAAACAGTGGAAAAGATAGAATTTCTGGAAGATGCTCAGAGTTTGAATCCTAACCAGGTACCTTTGAGTGATTCCGAAAAATCATTTGTAGGTACTTATAAAATACAAATTGGAACTCACAAAGGTGTATTGAGTATATTCCCTCGAAAGACCGGAGGGATCGGAGCCACTTTACGTTTTACAAATTGGGGAAAAGGATCAAACGAATTCCTCACAGGAATTCGAGTCACAGGTAAATCTATCCGTTTTGTAAGGTCTTGCGCGGGAGCAAGATGTTCCGAGATAGGAAGTAATGTTCCTTTCACCCAAACTTACACCGGAGATTTGGACGGTAAAAAAATTCAAGGTGCATACCAAGGTACGAATAGTTCCGGCCGTTGGCTTGCGGAACGTTAATAGGAAATATTATGGAATCCATCGCCAAAGATCGTGAGAATATTCCTTTAACTGAATCTGATATTCATTTTGCAAAGGATACATTAGATAGGATCCGCCAAGAGCTGGCTGGAGAGATTACTGGCCAAGAAGCAGTAGTTAAAAATCTACTCATCTCTTTGGCCTGCCAAGGGCATGTTCTGTTAGAAGGGATGCCTGGACTTGCTAAAACACTTTTGGCAAAATCTTTATCGTCTGCATTGGATCTAGATTTCAAAAGAGTTCAGTTTACACCGGACCTTCTTCCTGCCGACTTGATCGGAACAGTTGTATTCAATCCTAAAAACGGAGAATTCAATACTCGCAAAGGTCCAATCTTCACTGGAGTTTTACTTGCAGATGAGATTAATAGAGCACCTGCAAAAGTGCAATCTGCTCTTTTGGAATGTATGGAAGAAAGAACTGTCACCATTGGAGAGAACACTTTTCCTTTAGAGAGACCTTTTTTGGTATTAGCTACGGAAAATCCAATCGATCAAGATGGAACTTATCCATTACCAGAAGCACAGATGGACCGTTTTTTTATGAAGGTTCTTGTTGATTATCCAGATATGGAAGAAGAACTCGCGATTTTGGAGCAACATGGTAACCTCGCTACCGGTCCAAAACGTATTAAAAAAACTGCAACTGCTAAGGATGTTCTAAGGATCTCTTCACTTGTGGATAGGGTTCATGTAGAACCTAAATTAAAAAGTTATATAGTTCGTTTGGTAAGAAATACTCGTCCAGAAGAAAAGACTGTGCCAGATCTTCTTCCTTATGTGAAACATGGTGCTTCTCCAAGAGCAAGTCTGAGTTTGCTAAAAGCATCCAAGGCAAAAGCATTATGGGAAGGAAGAGACTATGTTGCTCCGGAAGATGTGAAGGCTGTTCTTCCTGAAATTCTTCGTCATAGAATTTTACTTACTTTCGAAGCAATCTCTGAAGATGTAGGGATAGAGTCTGTGGTTCGGATTGTTTCGGATGCAACCCAGGTGCTTTGATCTAATTAACTAAAATGTTCCGCAAAGAATACCAAAGCCTGATCCAACTTTTGGATTTTAAGGAGAGAGGATTTTCTCTTCGGAATAGACAAGGCACGGCCACAAGTTCCAGAAAGGGTAGGGGAGTGGACTTTAAAGATGTCCGTCCTTATGCAGTCGGTGATGATACAAGGCTGATAGATTGGAATGTTACCTCTAGATTCGGAGAATTACATGTAAGAGAATTTTACGAAGAGAAAGAAAGACTTGGAGTTTTTTTCTTAGATGTTTCAGAGTCCATGGATTGGAGTAGTTCAGAATGGACCAAGGCAGAAAATGCTTTCCAGGTTTTGGCTCTATTAGTTTTACTTTATGTAAGAAAAGGGAATCTTGCTAAAATCCTACTCTATTCAGATCGATTAGAATGGGAAACAGGTTATATTAGAAATACGGAAGAAGCACTTTCTTCATTGGAGAAGGTCCGATCTTATCCACATAGAAAATTAAAAACAGATCCAAAACTTCCATTCATACTTTTAAAAAATAGGATTAGAAGATACACTGATTCTTATATACTTTCTGATTTTCATGGACTTCCTTCTTTGAAAAAACTTACAGGCCTTAGAAGATTTCATACCTTACATGCAATCCGATTTAAGGACCGTTTGGAAGAGAATGCTCCTAGAGGTTTTTTCCAATTTTTTTTATTAAAAGATCCGGAAACCGGCGCTGTCCCTTCTCCTGTAGGAGGAAATATTCAAAAGAATTTGGAGTTTTTATTCAAAGCCAGATGTTTGGAATTAGAAGGAAAAGATACTGATCCAAACAAACTTCTGGAATATTGGAGAAGTATGTCATGAAGGCGGGAGTTTTCCGTCTGAGATCCTTGGATCGTATTCAATTTTTCTACTATATATTCTATATATCCCTGATATTCTTCGCGGCTCCTGCTTTTGCTTGGAAAGAAGATTTTGAACCTAAGGAAGTAGGGATTGGAGAGCAGGTTGAATACTTGTTGGAATTCCAACAAGGAGAAGTCCAGAATCCTGAGATCCCGTCCAAAGGAATGTACCCTGATCCGGATTCTCCAGATCTTCCCTTATTCGAAGTAATCTCTGCTGAGATTTCAGATACAAAGATCAAATTGAGTGTCTCTTATTATGCTTCTGGAAAATTTTCTCTTCCTATTATTTGGAAGGATAAAGACGGAAAAGAATTCCATTCCGAAGCAGTCATGACTGTTCGTTCTTCTTTAGGGGAGAAGGATAAAACTCCTGAGGAGATCCTACCACCTCTTGAGTTTTCAGGAAAATATGGCTGGAAACTCGCGGCAATCCTTGCAGGTCTGGCCGCATTAGGTTTAGGGGTCTTCTATGCTTGGTATTTAAATCAAACTGCATCTAAAAGAACTATGGATGCACTAGTTGAAGCAGATCCATGGGTTCAGAAAATTTTAATATACGAAAGTAAATTAGATGAGATCATCAATGCTCCTCCAGTATTTGCTAGGACCTTTTATAGAGTTTTATCAGGGTATATCCGTGAAAATATGTCTAAAAGGATGAATGCCCCATTCGCGCATCTTACTGAGGCAGAATTATTCCAACGTATATATGATTCTTTCGGATTAGAGGAAGAGGAAGCTAAAAATTGGGAAAATACTTTCCGTAAGGCACAATATTCAGGAGAAGAAGTGGAAATCTCTTCTTCAGAAGCGCTGAAGGCATGGGATTATTGGAAGGAGGCACTTTCCAAATGACGGAATGGGAGTCTCCATATTATCTTTTTCTGATATTTCCGATCTGGATCTGGACCTTTTATTCTTATTGGAAGAACGAGCCTGCATTAGGAATAGAACTTAGGATCCCCGGCAAGGTCCAATCAGAAACATTCTCAATAAAACGGTTTTTATCTTCTGTGGCTCCACTAGTTCGCCCAATCGTTTTAACTTTGTTTGTAATTGCAGTGGCAGGTCCTGGAAAAAGATATAGGTTTCTTCCGGATGAGACCAAGGGAGTGGATATCATTTTGGCATTGGATGTATCCGGTTCCATGTCCAAAAGTAGGGACTTCTTACCTGAAACTCGCTTAGGAGTTTCCAAAAAATTACTCAAAGAGTTTATTAGAAAAAGAGAAAATGATCGTTTAGGCCTAGTCGTATTTGCGGGAGGAGCTTATCTGCAGTCTCCTTTGACAAGCGATAGAGAAGTATTAGAAGAAATATTAAGCCAAGCAGAAGAAGAAACAGTTCCAGAACAAGGAACTGCTATCGGTGATGCACTTATACTTTCATGTTATAGATTACGCAGGTCTCCTGCAAAATCAAAAGTGATAGTGCTCATAACTGATGGTGCTTCTAATACTGGGCGTATAGATCCAGTGACAGCAACAGAGATCGCGAAGGGAGTGGGAGTTAAAATTTATTCTATAGGCATTGGAAAAGAAGACCAATCTTATGAAGTAAATTTTGAAATTTTGGATATACTTTCCAAGAGGACGGGAGGAGTATTTTATAGGGCAGAAGATATCAGCGAACTCCGAGAGGTTTTAGCTTCTATAGACTCTTTAGAAAAAGATCTTTTGATCTTACCTCCAGAAGAAGTTAGAGAATCGGAGTCCTTAATTTTTCTAACCTATGCACTTGCGTTATTGGGCTTGGACCTGCTTGTTCGGTCTTGGGTGTTTCGGTATTACGTATGAGCGAAACTTTTTTAGAATCTTTTTGGATCTCGCTTGGGCTGATCTTTTTCGCTTATTCATTATTTAAGCTAGTATTCTATTTTTACTGGAGCCGCTGGAAAAAATCCTATCCTGGCCTGCAGAGAGAATCTAAGGTCCCACCTTTTTATATCGTACTTGT
The DNA here is from genome assembly GCF_002811765.1 of Leptospira saintgironsiae. Lineage (NCBI taxonomy): Bacteria > Pseudomonadati > Spirochaetota > Leptospiria > Leptospirales > Leptospiraceae > Leptospira > Leptospira saintgironsiae. The sequence continues at coordinate 108,452 of NZ_NPDR01000005.1, forward strand.
AAGGATCTTATTACTCGCTTCCGTATTCTATCTTTCTTATTTTGCCTACCAAAGAGCTGAATCAACGAAGTCTAAGGAAGAGGAAGTCTCCAGAGGTGTGGATTTTCTATTCTTGGTGGATGTAAGTCTTTCTATGCAATCTGTAGATACTCGTCCTTCGAGGATCACTAGAGCTAAGGAAACAATCCTAAGACTTCTTCCTCAGTTGAACGGGAACAGATTTGGTATGATCGTTTTTGCAGCTTCTCCTTTTGTGTATTGTCCTATGACTTCGGATACTCGTGCATTTTCGGAATATGTAAGAGGCCTGGATGTTGATATAGTAGGGGATAGAGGAACAGATCTAAAATCTGCTTTCAAAAAAGCGGAAGAAGTTTTGAATTCTAATCAGGTATTAAGAAATCGTATTTTAGTTTTAATCTCTGATGGAGAAGATTTGGATTCTCCAGGTATTGTAAAATTCCCCGCAGAGGTTTGGGCCTGGTCTGTAGGAACTCCAACAGGAGGCCCTATCGGATATTCAGAAGATGGCTCCAAAGTATACGGATTTTTAACTAAGGATGGATCCTTGGCTCCTTATCAAAATTCTCCAGGTGTTATTATTTCTAAATCTAATCCAGGGTTTTTAAAAGAGCTGGCTTCTGCAAATGGAGGTAGATTTTTATCATTGGATTCAGAAAGCCCAGAGATCTCTGATATAAAATCCTGGATCGGTTCTATGGAAAAAAACACAGGACAAAGAATTCGTAATTTAAGAAGGGCAGAAGGCGCCAAAAAGTTTTTAATACCTGCGCTTCTACTTTTGTTGTTTGATTTTTTCGTGTTAGAGTTCTGGGGAAAATTTTTGGTTAGAATTTCTAAAAAGGTCGCTCCTGTTCTGTTACTCCTCTTCTCATTTTGGGGAAGAGATATTTATTCCTTTGAATTGGACCCAGGTGGAAATCGGATCAAAGAAGGTAGGAACTCCTACGAACAAGGCGATTATAAAAATTCTTTAGAAAGATATAAAGAAGCAGATCCTTATTTTCCGGAAGATCCTAGATTAGAATTCAATCGTGGAGATTGTGAATACAAATCGGGAAATTTAGAGAAAGCAATTCGTCATTTCGAAAAGTCTGCAGACTCAAAGGATCCAGACTTAAGAGCACAATCTCATTTTAATTTAGGGAATTCTTATTTAAAGTTGGGAGATCGTAAAAAAGCAGCAGAACATTATCTTCGTTCTCTAAAAGAAAATCCAAATTTGGAATCTGCTAAAAAGAACTTAGAATGGTTGCGCAAACTTCCTCCTCCGGAAGGAAAAGAGGGTTCAGAAAATAAAGAAAGTACATCTGAGGAAAAAGAAGATAAATCTTCCGCATCTAAACAAGGTTCCAAAGGAAAAGAGAAGTCGGAGAAACAATCCAAATCTGGCGTAGGAAAAGATCCGAAAGATAAAAACAAATCCAAGATGGAAGATGAATTGGATCGGATCATGGAATCCATGGATTTGGATTCAGTAAAAAGAAGAAGCCCAGGTTCTCGGAACAAAGAGGTGTTCTGGTGAAACGTTTCCTTCTTCTTTTATTATTAGGGGCTTTTCCATTATTTGCACAAGGTTCCAAATTTTATCTCAGCCAAACCAGAGCAGATCTGGGAGACGCAGTATTTATCATTTTAGAAACGGAAGGTGGCGCTCAGGTCCGATTGATCGAAAAGGAATTTAACGGACAAGGGATAAAGGCAGTCTATTGGGGCACTGAAGAAAATACCACGATTGTAAACTTCAAAGTATATCGTAAAAAACTAATTAAGTACAGACTAACTGTCTCTGCACCCGGACGTTTTTCGGTTCCAGAAATAGAAGTAGAAGTGGACGGACAAAAAGTAGAATCAGGAATGATGGCCTTGGAAATTTCTCCCAGAAGTTCCACTGCAAATAAATCTTCCGGATTTTTTTCGAATCGTTACTTTTTTAGCGAAGAAACAGAAGGCCCTGAAGATGGGGACTTAAAAGTTCTATTCAGAACGAACAAAGATCAGGTTTGGGTAGGGGAACCTATATTAGGATTTTTTACCTTATATTATAGAAATGCGATACGTCCTTATATAGATCGGGATTTTTCTAGCTCTATTGAATTCCCTTATTTTAGAAGTGAAGCGCTTTCTGGAATTAACCTTTTGATCCCAGAACAGGTGATTTACGAAGGATTAGAATTTGAAACCGCAGTTTATAATAAAGAAACTTTCATCCTAACTCCTTTGAGAAAGGGAGAATATTCTTTAGGTTCTACTGTATTCCATTTGGAAGGAAGACAACAGTCGTTCTTTCATATGAGAAGTATTAAGACTGTTCCTAGTAAAATTATAGTAAAGGATCTGCCTTCTCCTTCTCCATCGGAATTCAAAGGTGCAGTTGGCAATTTTAAGATAGGTTTAGAAGAATATCCTAAGGCGGCGTTTTTAGGGGAACCTTTTCAGTTTAAGTTAACTATTTCAGGAAATGGAAATCTATCTTCTATTAAAGATCCTTTATTGAGTGTGTGTGATCCTGCTTGTTACCCTGAGATTACATACTTGCAAACAAGGCAGCAAAGAGATTTCAGAGAGCTTGGTCCAGGGGAATTCGGATTTTATCTAAATCATTCTTATCATTATTCTGTACTTCCTAAAAAAGAAGGTGTTTGGAAGCCGGACGATCTGAAATTTATATTTTTCAATCCTAGTTCAGGAAGATACGAATCGGTTTCTCTTCGTTTTCCAGGGTTAGAGGTTGGACCTCCTAGACCAAAACAGGAAATTGCAACTGAAGATACCGAAAATAAGGGCGGGTCTTTTCTATTAGGTTCCATTTTTCTTTCTATCATGTTTGTGGGAGCAGGTGCATTTACAGTTTTGAGCCTGCGCAAGAAGTATCAAGCTGAAGCAATATTGAAACGACTTGACCTCTGGATAGGTTCCAAAAGAGGTTTTGTTTTGAAACATTCTGTGATGACCAAGGGATTACCGGAGGAAGAAGCAAGTCTTCTCGCAGGTTGGAAGTCAGACACGGTTCCATTGACTGAAACCTATAAAAGTTTGGGACCTTCTTCCAAAACAACTCTGATTAGGATCTCAAATTGGTTGTCTGATAAATTGAAAGAGGAGGGATCCGAATGAGCGAAGAAGTAAAAGGTAGGATCTCCGTAGAAACGGAGAATATTTTCCCTATCATTAAAAAATGGTTATATTCTGAAAAAGATATATTCTTAAGAGAATTGGTTTCTAACGCATGTGACGCGATCGCTAAACTTAAAAAAATCTCCTTGAATGAAGAATTTGAGGGAGGAACGGACTATAGGATCGATCTGGACTTTGACCAAGAAGCCAGGATCTTAACAGTTCAAGATAACGGGATCGGGATGACCGACGAAGAAGTGAACCGTTATATCAACCAGATCGCATTTTCTGGCGCAGAAGAATTTGTAAAAAAATACCAATCAGAAGGGGACAAGCCTGAGATCATTGGACATTTCGGTTTGGGATTCTATTCCAGCTTTATGGTTTCTTCTAAAGTAAAAATAGAAACCAAGTCTTATAAAAAAGGAAGTGCCTCTGTTGTTTGGGAAAGTGAATCGGGCACCGAATTCTCCTTAAAATCTGGCGATAGATCCGAAAGAGGGACCAAGATCAGTTTATATCTGGATGGAGATTCCGGAGAATATTTGGATTCTTGGAAACTGAAAGAGCTCGTTCGTAAATACTGTGACTTTCTTCCTGTTCCAATTTACGTAAAAGAGGAGAAGGCGAATAAACAAACTCCATTATGGAGTGAACAACCTTCTTCCGTTAAAAAAGAACAATATGATGAGTTCTATCAGTATCTATTTCCTTTCGCTGGAGAACCTCTATTTCACATTCACTTAAATGTGGATTATCCTTTTAGGTTACAAGGTATTCTGTATTTCCCAAGACTCAAACATGAGTTAGATGCAAATCGAATGGGGATTAAACTCTATTGTAATCATGTATTTGTTTCTGACGAAGCAAAAGAGTTAGTGCCTCAATTTTTGACTGTTCTACAAGGAACTCTTGATATTCCGGATCTTCCTCTAAACGTTTCCAGATCTTATCTACAAAATGATCCTTTGGTAAAAAAGATATCTTCTCATATCGTTAAAAAAGTTTCAGACAAACTACAAGAAGAATGGACCAAAAATCCGGATGAATTCCGTAAGAACTGGGATGAGATCTCACTATTCGTTAAGTACGGAATGATGACTGATGAGAAATTTTACGAGTCAGCAAAAGATCTCATCTTCTTCAAATCATCTAACGGTGATTTAACGAAACTAGAAGAATATGTAGAAAGAAATAAGGAAAAAAATTCAGGCAAAGTATATTATGCGGGAGAAGCGGAACTTTCTTCTGTGTATATGGACCTTCTCAAGTCACAAGGACTGGAAGCTCTGCTTGTGGATTCCCGTATAGATAATCATTTCTTACAGTTTTTAGAAGGTAAAAATCCTGATCTAAAATTCCAAAGAGTAGATTCAGAACTTGCTGATCAAGTTTTGGATAAGGATGCAAGCCCTGATCTTGCGGACCAAGATAATAAAACTACTGAAGATAGGCTTAAGGAAATTTTCACTAAGGCAATTGCAAGAGAAGGCGTGGAAATCAAAACAGAGGCTTTGAAGTCTGAGGATATTCCTTCCGTGATTTTATTACCGGAACATCTTAGGCGTTTGGCAGAGATGGGCCAAATGTATGGACAGAAACCAGGTGATATCCTAAAGAATCATACTCTTCTTCTGAATCGCAAATCTAAATTGGTCAAAAATATACTTGGTCTTTCTAAAGGTGTACATCCGGAGAAGGCGGAGAAATTAGCCCGTTCTGTGTACGATCTTGCCTTGTTAGGCGCCAAGTTGATCGGAGAGGATGAATTGAGTGATTTAATCCGCCGCCAAAGGGATCTATTGGAAGATCTTTCCTCGGATTAATTCCGAAAAAAAAGGGGGGAAATTGGGGATCGTACCGATATCTTTAATGGTACCGGTATGCGGACACCGATTTTCCCGATTTTAATTATTTCTGTTTTATCGTCTTTTGGCGATTTGTATTCGCAAGATGCGGGGAAAGGGAAACCTGTCGAAACAGACGGAGAAGTTCATAGCGATCTAAAGTCCTTGGACAAGGAATATTACGAATATTATTTCAAAACTCTACCAAACACAGATATCATCGAAAAAGAGAAATTAGAATATAATTTGATTCGTTCTCTAAAATTCGAACTAAGAAAGATCGATCCGGAAAAGATGAGCCCGGAAGAATTGAAAAAGGTCAATTCGAGTTCGGTGCGTTATGAAAGGGTGTTTGAGGATTCTATTTGGATGCGCGGTATACGCAAACAAATGGGGTTTATACGTTTTAGGGAATATATGTACGTGATCGTGTATGAGAAATACTATTGTTTTATTTCTTATGAAATGAACCCTTCAAGATATATCCAAACTCCGTTTCAAGTTCAATTGATCTTCAAAAGAGATAGTAATTATAACTCTACTCTACCTCAGCCTTAAATGTCCTGAAGTAAAGACTGACTAATACCAGTCCTAAAGAGAATAAGATCCCAAATAACAAAAATTCCTGCATAAAGCCGAAACCGGGCGGTGGGGCAGTGTTTCCAACAATCCTGCCTAGGATCTTTGTTTTTCCAAAACTATTCCAAACTAAAGTGCGGACCTGAACTGTATCTCCCACTCTCATTCTTCTGTTTGTAGTTTGGTCTACTTCTTCAGTGACCTCGTGTTTTTTGCCTTGTTCGTCCGGTACTAAGTAGGTGTACACATTTACAGTTCTACCTAACTTATTGAGTTTTGTATTCTCCACCAGAACTCCGAATTCTTTGTTTCCCGGAAGAGATAAGTTTTTGTAGATCGATTCTAAACTTTGGTTTTCCCAATAAACTGCGACGGAGAGAGGAAGAAAGAACGCAAGAGAAATCCAGCCCATGATAAAAAGGATCTTATAGAATGGGGTAGAGTTCGTTTTCATTCTCAGGCTTTATCATCTTTTTTGATAGAGATTATTACAACCAAGTTTCCTTTTTCTGTAGGAAGAAAAAACGAATGGTCCAAAGAGTCAGGTGCAGTATTCTTAGGTTATGAAGGTATCTAGATCCGATTTTTTAAAATATATGGGAAAGGGAATGCTTGCTTTGACTGCGGCCCGCACCTTGGATCTGTTTTCAGAGCCTACAAATAGTCCTTCTAAAAAAGTACATTCTTCACATACTTCTTCTCCAAAAACAAAAAAGGAGATCTCTTCTAAAATTCCAGGGAGTAATTTTAAACCTCTAAGACCTAATACACAAGACGATCTGATCTTAGCGGCCGGCTTTACATACGATCTGATCGCAGTCTATGGAGATAAGATCAACACTAAGGGAGATACTTTCGGTTACGCTGCAGATTTTAACTGCTTCTTCCAATTTCCGAATGATCCAAACTCTGCACTTCTTTGGACAAATCACGAATACTTAAATGAATTAGAATATTATGTAACCGGTTATGATTATAACCAAAAGGGTCCGAATAATAGAACTCCTGAACAGATCGAAAAATATCTGTACTCATTAGGCGGATCTATCATTGGACTACACAAATCCAAGGGGACTTGGGTATTAGATCCTGAATCTAAATATGGAAGAAGAATAAATGGAAGGTCGGAATTCCAACTAAAAGGGCCTGTGGCAGGCTCTGAAACAATCTCGGGTAAAACAAAAGTGTATGGAACATTTGCAAATTGTTCCGGAGGGCAAACATTATGGAATACTGTTCTCTCTTGCGAAGAGAACTACGAAATGGTTGTCGAAGATTGTAAACTGGAAGATCCAAAAGAGTACGGTTGGGTCATAGAAATAGATCCTTTTGATCCTTCCTCTACCCCAGTAAAACATACTGCACTCGGGAGATTCTCTCATGAGAATGCTGCATTAACTGTTTCTCCATCCGGAAAGTTAGTTGTGTATATGGGAGATGATTCCAAGGACCAATGCGTTTATAAATTTGTCTCCGAAAAAAATTACGATCCTAAAAAAGGAAAATTAAACTCAGAACTTTTAGAAGAAGGAACCTTATACGTAGGTAATTTTGAAAAATGTGTGTGGGTCCCTTTAGATCTGGAAAAAAATCCAAATCTAAAAAATGCAAAAGATAAAGAAGGAAAACTTAAATTTAAAACCCAAGCAGATGTCTTGGTTTCATGTAGAGATGCTGCAAAAACTGCTGGTGGAACTCCAATGGATAGACCAGAAGATCTGGAAGTCCATCCATTAGATAAATCTGTTTTTGTATCTTTTACCAATAATGATTCTCATGGAAATTTTTACGGACAAATAGTTCGTATCAAAGAAGAAAACTCAGACGCTGAATCGGTTCGTTTTGAATTCGAAGTGTTTGTTGCCGGGGGAGGGAAGAGTGGATTTTCTTCTCCTGATAATTTGGCTTTTGATTCTTCCGGAAATCTTTGGATGGTTACCGACATGACCACCAGACTTTTAGGAAAATCCATCTTCAAAAAATTCGGAAATAACGGTATGTTCTTTATTCCTACAAGCGGAGAAGATGCAGGAAAAGCTTTCCAATTTGCTTCTGCTCCGATAGGTGCGGAACTTACAGGCCCATGGTTTACACCTGACGAAGAGTTTTTATTCTTATCAGTGCAGCATCCAGGAGAAGATACCAAGGATTATGATGTTCCTACAAGCCGCTGGCCCGCTAGAACGAAGGGAGACATTCCTCGACCGGGAGTGGTTGCGATTAGAAGGGCTTAGTTTTTAAGACAAGCAGCGATTGCGTCTTCTTCTTTCTCAAAATGAGCGAAAGGTTTCCAAAGACCCAATAGATTAAAGATCTGAATGACCTTCTCTCCGGCTTCTGTAAGAAGAAGTTTTTTACCTTCTCCAGTAAGTCTGTTCTTTAATTCGAAGATTGCGCGGATGCCAGAACTGGAAACATATTTAAGATCGGATAAATTCAGAACAGTATTGTTTGCATGACTTACATCCAATACTTTTTCTTTAAATAAAGGGAAGGTGGATTCGTCTAGCCTGCCAGAAACCAAATATACTCTGATCTCTGTACCAGCATCCTGTTCTAGAATTTTTAAACTATCCATGTTTTTGCACCACTACCCGCAATCTTTCCGGAGAAACGGAAAAGTCCGCTTTGGCCCCGGGAGGGAAATCATAAATACGTTCCGCCAAGGAATCGATGGAGATCCCCCCGCGCATTTCTGATATTAGACGGAAAGAGTTGCGAACCGTGAAGTGATCCAGTTTGTACTGGAAACTTTCCTTCTTACGTAACTCTCTACAGTACACTTTGAAATAGGGCTCCTGCTTGTCAAAGCTTACGTCTTTATTTTCGCAAGACATAACCCAACCAGTAGAACCCGCTCCGGTATATACCAGAAGGCCTGAACATTTCTGTTCTTCTGAGACTTGTTCATGAGATATTAAGAATCGGCTCGTTAAATCAGGGCTATTATTGCGGATAGAAATTTCGCTAATACCTTGGAATGTTTCAATCGCTTTTCCATTCGGGTATTCGATCCTAACATTGATCCTGGGCCATTCTTCTATTCTTATATTTTCCCAATTTTTAGAAACTGCATTTGAAATATCGGAGGTATGAAAGGATAGAAGGGCACCTACAGAAGTTTCAGGATCGGAATTACATCCCAGAACTAAATTGTCCAAGGCATGATGTGCAACGTAAGTGAAATGATTATCTCCACCTAACGCAATCACCAGATCATAGATAGCTATATCTATATTTTCTAATTCTTCTCGGAAGATGAAGTTTCCATTCGGGAATGTACGTTTTAATTCTTCTCTGCTTTGTAATTGTCTGAGATGGGAATTGTAGATCCTAGAGAAGGAATCGTTTTGGATCTCTGCAACTCTTTTGAATTCATCCAGAGAGCCATAGCTCTCCAGATCTAATTCATACTTTGTTCTTTTGATAACTACCAGAACAGATTCGATCTTTTTTCGCTTTTCCGTCGACATGGATTACCAATTTGGACGGATCTAGGTCTCCCAGAAAACGAAAAAAATCAAACCAATGCGGGTTCCGAAGAATTATTTGCCTTAGGATCCGAGTCCGCCAGGATCAATTTTAGAATAGACATAGTTGCCCTGAACTTCATTCGATTTCCGGTAAGTCTGTATAGAGCCACCAAATGTTTTAGGTTTCTAATATTTTCAGGCTCTCTGGATCTGAGTTTTTCTGCAAATTCCAAAGACTTCCAGTAATCCTTGGTCTTTCTAAGGCAATAAGAAAGATAGAAGATATACTCGTTGTCGAATGGGATCTTAGAAAGATAAGCCTCTGTATATTTTGCACCTTCTTCAAATTCTTTTGCATTGATGCAGATTCTCGCCATTTGTTTATAAAGAGCAGGATCAGAATCATCTATCTCCAATGCTTGTGCAAAAACTTTCTTGGTCTTTTCGGTATTTCCTTTTTTATATTCTTTGATACCGATCTGAAGTAGTCTGTTATATTCTTCCGAAATTGCTTTTGTGCGAGAAGAAGGAACTTCTGCTTCTTTATAACCTATGCTTAAAAGACTTAGATCGTCCGAAATTTCTCCGGCGGCGCTGATCAATCTTTCTAGATCTTCTAGATTGCCACCTGAAAGTTCTACAAATCTTAAGAATAAGAACTCATCCTCATTCATCACAGGCTCAGGCGAATTTGGATCATAAAGAAGGATATCATCTCTTCCGTCAGATCCTAAGAAAATTTTGTCTCCTGCTTCCAGTTTATCTACTCTTACTAAAGGTTCTGTTGTGTTTTCGGAAAAACCAAGTTTGCGGATAGGGAAATCAGAATCCAAGAAGCCAGCTTTCGCATCCCTATATAACACCATATTAGGATGTTCTGCATTAATAGAATATAATGCTCCTGTTTCTTCATCCAGAAGACAGAGAAGGGCAGAAACAAGCATTGTTCCGTCGAATGTAACGAATACATTTTGTAATTCTGTATAACAGTCTTTCAGCCATTTTTCAGGAGTTTTCTTTTGGTTACTTCTGGAAAGTTGGGTCCTTGTTACGATTGCTTTGAATACGGTTCCCATTACAAGTGCACCGCCTGCGCCTTGGATGGATTTACCCATTGCATCAGAATTCATGATGCTCAGGTATTTTTTACCATATAATGTGATCTCGCTGATAGAAACTAAGTCTCCACCAATATCAGCTTCTCTCTTTCTGAATACGAAGGTTTTCTTTTGTCTTAAGATACCGCTGATCTTAGTATTAGAACTTTCGTATTTAGTAGTAGCAAGTGGACGAAGAAGTAGGGAAGTCAGATAATAATCCCCATCTTGTTTTTCTTTCAAAACTCGAAGATCATCCAAAGTTTCCTGTAATTCTTTGGTCTTTTCTTCCACCTTCTTTTCCAAGAACATTTGGTGGTCTAAAAGATCCTTCTTCATTTCGATAAATACTTCTGCCATTTCTCCCAATTCATCAGAACGATTTAAGTCCACAATTTTGGATTCGTCCTCGTTAGGGTTTTGCATCGCGAAGTTAAGAGCCTTAACTGCGTCTATAATATCTCTGGAAAATCTATAAGATGCGAATAGGATCCCGCCGAATACTGCAAGAGCGATCAGTCCACAATAGAGCCAAAGATTTCGAGTAGATTCGTAAAGTTCAGTTTCATCAATCAAAAGAACAAAATCGAGTTTAAGATTACTTAATCCTTGGTTTTCATAAGGAACTTGAGTGAGATAATAATGTCTTCCCTCTAAAGTGAATCTAGAAATGCCTGCAAGATCCTTTGGTTTTCTATCTCCTAAATATTTAGAAATAGTCACATCTGAGAAAGAGATAAGTTTTTCTTTTTCATAAATAGCAAGATGAACGTCTTCTGAACCTGTGATAGTTTGGATAAACTTATCATCCACCACCTGGCCGACCATCATGATCCCACCGTTCTTAAGAGGAGCAGTGACTCTAAGACCAAGACCACTATGGCCGATCTCTAAGGTAGAAGCAATCCTGCCTTGTAAAGCTTCTTGTACAATCTTCTGCCCTGACTTATCGTCTCCATAATCTGCCGGTCTATGGAATCTAAAAAACACATGTCCAGTCTTATCATGGATCTCAAAGATAGAGAGACCGTATTGTGTCATGATCCCTTTTATATATTCCAGGTTACCTTGGAGTATACCTCTGTTCCCCAAGCCATTCTCTAAAATAGAAAGAGTCTTTTGGTTTCTTTCTATTTCTTTGAGAAGAAGTCGGATGACTTCTTCCTTATGTTTGAGTTCCTTTCTGAACTCCAGGGAGCGGTCTAATGCTCTTTTGTCTTGAGGTTCATTTTTAACTTGGTCGATCATTTGAATGAATGTGATCGCAAGAATAAGTACTAATAGAAGCTGACTTGCTCCCAGAATGAGAAAAATTTTTTGTCTAAAACTCATAAATTGTTCCGGAAATGGAATCTCCCTAGATTGGGAAGGCGCGCTTTGTGCTTTGTATTTTTAGCCTTTTCTCTTCTTTAAAGAAGAGACCCAAAACTTACACTGAGAAGATCCCATTCGTACTAAGGTTTCGTGAAATTCAGGTTACAAAAATGTTCCGCCTAATGAGCAGTTAGTTGGGCGTCCACTCTGCTTGACCGCAGACTAACTGTTTTGGACCCTAACAAGATGGAAGATCAGGAACCTAAAAAACAGGGATTTCCGTTTCACCCTTTGGAAGACTTCGTATTAGGCGAGGTCCTCGGTCGGACCCTAGTCAAATTAGGACATTCTAAAGAAGATATAAATAAGGCGATCTTATCTCATCTGCCCGCCGGTCAGCCTGAATTTCTTTTTACCCCGAACGCAAAAAAGCAACTTCTATTACAAAGTATGCCGGTTGAACTCAGAAGTTTCCTGGAAGCAGGAAAAGAAAAAGAAGTTTTGGACATCTTCCGCAAAACCATCTCAGTAGAAGCTAGACTGGACCTGGCATTGGAACTTCTGGAATGGATCTGTACTGGATTCGAAAAAGAAGAATTGGTCCGCGCATTATTCCAATTGGTATTAAACGGAAAAATAGAACTAAGCTCAGAATTTTACCCTCTCTTAATGGAAGAATACGACAAAGAGATGAGAGGAGACTTGGATAGGATCCGAGAAGAATAAAAAAAGCCGCCTGTTCCCAAGCGGCTTTAAAACTCACTAAGTTAGAAAAATCTTAAGCTACATCAGCTAAAGGAGAAGGTGCAGTACCAGAAAGTTCTTTTCTTCCTTTTTCTGTCCACACTGCTCTTTGGATAGTGATGATCCCCATAAAATGTAGTACCTTCATCACTTGGTAAGTAAGATCCAACTCGAACCAACGGAACGCGAAGTTTGGAGAGTTCGGGTGAGCGTGGTGGTTGTTTTGGTATAATTCTCCCATGATCAAGAAATCCACAGGAAGAGTGTTTTTAGAATTATCAGGATTTTTTGCATGGTTGCGGTAACCATACATATGTCCACACCAGTTTACAACCGCACCGTGAGTTGGTCCCATTAGATAATGGATTGGTAATAAAGCATATAACCAAACTGCGTCTGCAGGAACAAATGCCATATAGAAAAGAGTATAACCAGTTCCGAAGAACAAACGAATATACCAAGAATCAGCAAAACGATCGAACCAAGGGATTTCAGGATAATTTCCTCTGAAATCCTTCTCCACTTCTTCTTTACGATCCAAAATGTTTTCGTAAACGACTGCGGTGGTCCACATCATATCGAGAAATCCCTTAGATGCTACAGGAGAATGTGGATCTTTTTCTGTATCGCTGTAAGCGTGGTGTCTTCTGTGAAGAATTGCATACGCTCTCGGATTCAGGAAGGAAGAACCTTGCACAATAAAAGTAAAGAAATAGAAGAACTTTTCCCAGAAACGGTTCAGTTTGAACATCTGGTGCGCAGAATAACGATGTAAGTAAAACGATTGGACGAAAGCGGCTAAAATCCAGTGTGCCGCAAAAAAACTTAGAATGATTGCCATGAAGGGCTCCCTTTTTTTCTAAATGATACGAGCCAATTTGGGAGGGTAGGTTGCAAAAAATGTGAGAGGGAATTTGGTAAATAATGGCGATTATGGTCTCATTAGAAGGTTTCCCCCGCAAAAATGACAGGTTTTGGGCGACTCCTTCGGACCGGGCTACTACGGGCTCGCGCATTCGCGCTCGTCCGGCGAGCCGGACTAAAGCCCTACGTATCCCTGTCGCGAGCGCAAATCTTATTTATAAATAAGATCCTTCTACTTTTTTAAACTTGGAATATTCGGTTTCTTAAATGCGGCCCGGCTTCTGGTTCCACCTTCTTTTTCCAAAAACTCGGCGATCTCTTTACGCTCATAAGCAAGTGCCATAGACAAAGGAGTATAACCTTCTGCCTGAACATTGATAGAAGCTTTTTTGCGAACGAGTTCTTTCACTACATTCGGAAGATCGAATACGATCGCAAGATGGATCGGTTTCCAGCCTAAATAATCTGCATTAGGATCTGCACCTTTTTCAAGAGATTCCAAGGATTTGTTTTCGTTCTTATCATATAGGCTTGCGATAAGGATACGATTTTGTTTCAGTTTTTCTTCTTCCGAAATTTTAGTTTCAGTATCTGTGTTTGAATTCTCAAATCTCAAAACATTAGAAGGATCTCCAGCAAATGCATAATCATAAACAGGTTTAGATGCAGGAGGTTTGGTATGATAATATAAAGAAGATCCCGAAGAAAGAGGATGAGAAATTTTAGTTACTTCTTGAGGACTTGTTTGGCTAAAATAAACATCTCCATAGTTTTTATTAGTAAATAGTAATGCTAGAATTGTTTGGGCTGTCCAAGGTGCCCACGTAGCATAATAACCTTTGAATCCAGTCTCTAAAAAAGGAGAAGAATACATGGAGATCCTCTTTTTAGTCTCTTCGTCCCGGATCACACCCATATCGTAAGCCATATTCCCCGCAGTAAAACAAGCGCCTAAAAATAGGACAATTGCTCCAGGTGCAGGTTTTAGTCCGGAAGAAATTTGTTCGTTAGAAACAAATTCTTTTCCCAGATAAAATCCGCCTACTGATCTTTGGTCATAAGGTGGTTGATCTAAATTGGTTCCGACACCATGACCTGCATAAAGAACTATATTCGCATTTTGTGATGCTTCTTTGATTCCTGACCAAGGATTATTCGGAGGATAAAATTCACTGACAGAAACTCCTCTGTCTTTTAGAACTTTTACAAGGCCTTTGATATTATTTACGTATTCTCTTGTCTTTGGGCCTTCATTTCCATCTACTTCACCAACGATCGCTACTGCCTTTAAACCTGCGCCTGAAACAGTAGGGGAGGGGAGTTCTGCTCTTTTTTTGATCCCAGAGAATGTGCCGCCTACTGCATTCGTAGGATGAACGAATTTGATTTCTTCTGAAAAGACGGAACTGAAAGAAAATAAGAGTAAGGAAGTTAAGAAGAGTAAACCGGACGGAAATTTCATCCAATGATTGGACAAAAAAATCCGCCTTTATCAATCAATAATTTATTTTAATTTCGAAGTTGTATTGGGATCTCCCACCCAAATATCGAAAAAAGGAGATTCTATTCTTTGTACATTTGAATAATGTTCAGAAATTTTAGAAGAAATGTTTTTGCTCTGCCATGGTTCCGTTTTAAGCATAATATCAAAAACAGGACTTTTTCTGGTTTTTTCTAATTTTTCTGGAGTGATCAATTCTTCTTTGATCTGGATAAGCGCGATCCTTTGCCCTTTTTCTTTTTGAGATATAATTTCTAATAATCCGGAAATAGAACCTTCTTTAGGAACGCATAGAATATTCTTAGATAAGTAATCATTTCCTATAAAGTACATTACAGAAAAATCATGGAATACGAGTGTGTCAGCCTTTAACTCATGAAATAAAGCATATGTTTTCAGAAGTTGTTTTCTGGACTGATTCAAAAAGCTCAGTCCAATAAATGTCATGATCAAAGGAATTGCAATCAGAACTCCAAATCCAGACTTCTGGAAGAGCCTATTATTCTTTCTCGCAAAATAATTCCAAAACCAAAGCAGAACTAATGTAACTGGGGGAATTCCCGCACTTAAATATCTAGGTCCCCATTCCCAAAATCCGTAGTTTGGCGCTAAGAATGGAATTATAAAAAGAAAGAATACTGCACCTAGAACGATTGTTTTTCTTCTCACAGAAATTTTGCGGATATTAAAAAGAAGAATGCCTAAACCTATCAGGGCGAATGGCATATAAGTGAAAAATCCGATCCGAACAGTTTCATCTATCTTATTCAAAAATAAGAAACCGAGTGCCCATTGGATCTTACTTGCAAAGTCAACTCCAGTTTCTCCATAATTTGCTTGGAATCTTGGACCTAAAAAAGAAGAATAACGAAGATAATTAAATAGAACAAAAACTAGAAGTATAAGTGCAAATCCGATTCCGAATCTGAGAGTTTGAGACTTTTCTAATTTTATCTTTTTGTTAAATGGAGGAAATTTTTCGCTAATCCATGAAGCTGCTAAGATACATCCTGCAAATACGATCCCTTCATGTCGGAACCAAATAGATAACCCTGCAAAAATTCCCGCATAAAGCCCGTTCCTTTTGTATAAGAATGTAAGGCTTGCTAGTAAAATCGCTACAAACAATGTATGTTCAGCAAATTCCATCATTAGGATGGGTAGATAAGATCCGAAAAATGCTATGGCGATAAAAGAGTTAGATGCCTTCCAGGATTTTCTCAAGATCCAAAGAAATATAAATACTCCAAATAAATTGAAGTAAGGTAGTCCTTGATTTCCTCCTAAATAATAAAAAGGAGTGGCGAGTGCAGCGAGTAAAATCGGGAAAACCGAAATGGTAGATTCTCCCAATTTAGTATAATTATTTGCAGGCATTGGAAGGAATTCTTCTTTTGGATCAATAGATCTTGCAGGGTAGGGAAGTGCTTCCGATTTAAAATGAGAATGGATCAATGCATGAGTTTGAATAGATTTTGTTCTGGAATCGTAAGTAAGAGATACTTCCGGTTTTGATGTTTTGATGAGCACGATGCAAAGAATAAGTAAGGATAAAAATCCTAGAAGATTTCTTTTTTTAAATATGGATCTCATCACCTTCGCCTTTTTGAAAATACTTAAAGATCTAAGTATCTATAATTTATAATAATCTTTTGCGGATTTCGGAGTTGAAAAAACTTTCCCATTCTTCGTAATTTTTTTGGGTAATAGTTCCTAATTTTTCAGAGAAAGAAAGTCCAAAATTTCCATACTCAGTTTTGATCCATTTTTCGATCTGGACCTTGGTTTCCACAGATCTTTTAGTATGAGGCTTGCTTTTCAAAACAAAATCTAATAGTTCTTGGATCCCTTTTTTAGTTTTTACACTGGTTAGGAAAATAGGAGGTATACTTCCTCCAGGGACAATATCTCTCAAAAACTCGAGAGTAGTGGAGAGAGTGTGATAGCTTGCTCTTGCAAGATTTTCTTCATCACATTTGTTTAATATGAATGCGTCAGGGACTTCCATGATCCCACTTTTCATAAATTGGACCTGGTCTCCGCCCAAAGGAACCATGACTAAAAAGGAAAAATCTGCCAATTTAGAAACTTCTATCTCGTTTTGACCGATCCCTACTGTTTCCACGAATATAAAATCGAAAAAGCAGCGCAGGAGTCGTATCACATGGTAGGTATAAGGATTTAAACCTCCCAGTTCTAATTGGCTGGGCTGGGATCTGAAAAAGATCCTCTTCTCTCTTACTGGTAAAGAAAGCCTAGTTCTATCACCTAGTAAAGATCCTCCGCTAATATGACTGGAAGGATCTATGGCAACTACTGCCATTTTTTTGTCTGGGATCGTTTGTAAGAAGTTGGTGGAGATCTCACCTAAAAGAGAGGATTTTCCAGCTCCGGGAGTTCCTGTAAATCCGATGGTAACAGAATTATCTCCGTTGAAGCCAGAGTTTTCTAATTCTTTGAATAGAACTTTACGAAATTCGAATGAATCCGGTCTTTCTAATTCGCTGATCAGCTTCGCAAGAGGATATTTTTCCCCTTGGGAAGCTTCTTGGATCAGTTCTTTGAGTTCCTTTTCTGCAAACCGTACGGTCATGCCTTAAACGGAAGCTGGGATCTTCGCGGATACGATGTCAATGATACGATCCATTACATCCATAAGATCATAATCTTTTGGAGTAAAGATTGCCTTCACTCCGATAGAATGTAGTTTTTCGAAATCAGGTTGAGGTATAATTCCTCCGAAGACCACAGGGATATCCGCTTTATAATGTTTTAATTCTGCGAATATTTGCTCTGCAAGTTCTACGTGAGAACCGGAAAGTATGGATACTCCGATCACATTTGCGTTTTCTTCGACTGCGGATTGTACGATTTCTTCTGGGGTGAGTCTGATCCCGGAGTAGATCACGTCGAATCCTGCATGTTTTGCAGATACTGCGATCATTTCTGCACCATTTGAATGGCCGTCTAACCCAGGTTTACCTACTACAATTTTAGGTCTTGCGCCTGTTGCTTTTTGGAACTTCTCTACTTTGGCTCTGACATTAGATACTTTGTCAGATTCCAAATTGAGTTTTTGTCCTTCTACTCCAGTGGATGGACGATATTCTCCGAATATTTTTCTGAGTGTATCTGCCCATTCCCCTGTAGTCACAAGAGCCTTTGCACATTCTACGGAAGCGAACATTAGGTTCTTTCCGTTTTTAGCGTCGTCTTCTAATCTTGCTAAAGTTTCTGCGACCTTCTTCGCATCTCTTCTTGATTTTACATCGGAGAGTACTTTTAAGGTTTGTTCTGCGGATTTAGGATCTACTTTAAAAATCCCTCCGTCAGGATCATTTGTAAGAGGGGAAGGGATCCCTTCTTTCCATTTGTTTTTTCCTACGATGATAAGTTCGTCGTTATTGATCTTAGCGAGTCTTTCTGCTTGGGATTTTACGAGTTGGGCTTTCATATAACCGTTCTCGATCGCCTTGATAGCTCCGCCCATTTCTTTTATCTTTTGGATCTCTTTATTAGCGTTCTCGATCAGATCTTTTACTTTACTTTCTACAACTCTGGAACCTTCGAATAGGTCCGGATATTCAAGTAAGTCTGTTTCATAAGCAAGTACTTGTTGTAAACGAAGTGACCATTGTTGGTCCCAAGGGCGAGGAAGTGAAAGTGCTTCGTTCCAAGCTGGAAGTTGGAGTGCTCTACATCTTGCATCTCTACTTAAGGTAACTCCTAAAGCTTCGATCAAAATTCTCCAAGCGTTGTTTTCAGGTTGTTCTTCTGTTAACCCGAGTGAGTTTACCTGTACTCCGTAACGGAAACGGCGGTACTTCTCACTTTTTACCTCATAAATTCCTTTAGTGATCTCTTCCCACATATCGGAGAAGGCACGCATTTTGCACATTTCTTCGATGAATCGAATACCAGCGTTTACGAAGAAGGAGATCCTACCAACACACTGCTCAAATTCTTCGTGAGTGAAACAGTTTCTTTCTTTCACTGCGTCAAGGATGGCCATTCCTGTTGCGAGTGCGAACGCCAACTCTTGGACTGGAGTTGCTCCTGCTTCTTGTAAATGGTAAGAACAAATATTGGATGGGTTCCATTTCGGAATTCTTTTCAAACAATATTCATACATATCCACGATGATTCTGATGGAATGTTCAGGAGGGAAAATGTAAGTCCCACGAGCCAGATATTCTTTGATTATGTCGTTTTGGGTGGTTCCCTGGAGTTTGGAAACGTCTTCTCCTCTTTCTTCGGCTAACGCCACATACAGAGAAAGAAGCCACATAGAGGTTCCATTAATGGTCATGGAAGTATTCATTTCTTCGATCGGGATTTGATCGAAGAGGATTCGGAAGTCCTCCAACGTGTTGATTGGAACTCCTACTTTTCCGATTTCCGGCCTAGCGATCGCGTGATCTGAGCTATAACCGCATTGTGTGGGAAGATCAAAGGCGATGGAAAGGCCTGTTTGACCCTTTGCCAGGTTTTTTCTAAAGAGTTCGTTGGACTCCTTTGCGTTTGTATGACCCGCGTAAGTTCTGAAAATCCAAGCCGGCTCTTTGCTAGGATTTCCGGTCTTATCGTAAAGGATATGGTCTTTTTTTTCCATCTTCTTGCCCTCGGAATATGCCTCTAAGTTTAGTTCAAAATGTGTTGGTATAATTTCACCTAAATTTTTAACGTAGCTCCGAAATACGTAGGAGAAGAAATCTGCCGCATGGACTTGGAAAGAAACAGAAAAGCAAACCCCGCGCTCATTTCACTCTCGACGCTGTTTCTCACCGGTCTTCTGACCCTTCTCTATTCTTGGCATGGTGACCCTGCCAATGGAGAAAGTTTCCGAACATTGGCAGAATTACGTTCTCTTTCAGAAGACGGAAAATTTTTCTCCTTCACCGAACCTCTTCCCTTTTTGCTTTTATCCTTTTGGAAATCCGTTTTTGGTTTAAATTATATACCTGCTTATCTCTCTTTTGCGGCGTTTGCTTTAAGTTTGGGGATCCATCTTTGTGCATATATCATGGAAAGAGAGAGCTGGAAGCTGAATCATTATCTGTTCTGTTATTTAGCTGCGATCAATCCATTCTCCTATTTAGTCCCTTTAAATATGTTGGGAGAATTAGTTAGCTTTTCGTTTCTGCTCGTATTATTTCTTTCCTTCCGAATGGAAACAGTGGTGGATCTTCTGATCTTAGTCTCCTGCACTGTCCTTGGGTTTTTCTCTCATTTCACTTTTTTCCTGATCGGATTTACAATTTTTGTGATCAAGGCTGGAACAGTAGGAATAAGAGAGAAAAAGAAGCAACAATCAGTATTTTTCAAAAGAAGAAACCTTCCTAAACTTTTCTTGTTCGGATATCTTTCCGTTCTTGTTCTGGGAATTATTTTATTAGGAAATCTTAATTTTTATGGAGCCCATTCTTTTGGATATATGGGCGGGGCCGTTTGGAAATACCTTTTAGGTTTCGGTTCTTTCATTCTGATCTTGTTTGTAGGCAATTTTTTACTTCGTTCTGAAAAGGAATTAAATTCCCTTCCTGCTTCGATCGGGATCTTCGCACTGATTGCGGTTTCCGGATATTTTACGATCCGTCCTATTTTGGGCGTAGATAAGATAAAGTTAAACTCTCTTGCTAAAGATATAACTTCTTTAAAAGGAAGGTTGATCGTAGATCAGGATGAGAGGATCTATGTTTCTCCTGAAACTTCTGCTTATTTATATTTTGTTTCTAAACAAAAGACTCATTTCACTTCTTATCCCGAAATAAGAGAAAAAGATTATATTCTTTTATCAGAAGTTTGGGCTGTAGACAGAAAACTTTTACAAAGAGAAGTGAAAGCAAAAAATACTCCATATCTATTTTTATCTGGGGAAAGAGTGCTGATCAACGGATTCTTATGGAAAAGAATACAAACTGATCCTAGTTTAAAAACTCTAAAGGCCAGATCTATCGAAGCTAAGTCTGAACTTTCCGATCAAAAAGGTTATGATGATCTGAAAGCATTCTTTATATCTTGGCTTTCTTCTTCCAAGGCTCCTGATGTATGAGTAAAAAACCGCAAGACTCCGATTATATCGCTTACGGAGCTAACGGTCTACCATTCGAAACTTCCTACTGGGATGAAATTTACGGAAGCGGGAAGGATGTAGACGCTTCTTTCAACGCAAAGGAACATGCAAAATACATAAAGTCTGTTTTTGATCTGATGCAGATCCATCCAAGAAGTATTGCAGACTTTGGTTTTGGGAAAGCTCTACTTTTAAAAGAATTTGTAAAAATATTCCAACCAAATCGCGTATTTGCAGTAGATCCTTCTGAAGACATGATAGATGCCATTGCGAAACAAAAATGGATCCGTTCTTATAATCTTTCTTTTTTACATTCCACAATACAGGATCTTGAATTAAAACATATTCATCTTCCCCCGTTCACTCTTGGTATTTGTAACTCAGTGGTTCAGTATATAGAAGATAAACATCTTCCTAAGGTTTTCGAAAAACTTCATAAGATCACGAATTATCTCTATTTTACGGTCCCTACCAAGAACGATTACACAAGAATGAAGAAGGAAATCTATTTTACGGATCCTTATGCCCACCAAAGATCCAAAAAGTATTACGAAAAACTAATTAACCCTTATTTCAGAAGAGTTGCATTCAATCTTTTGGAAAGTAGGATCACGAAAGACAGCCCGTTTTGCGACGAGCTGTTCGTGGATGACTAAAGCTATCTAGTTAATACATAGGTAGCCGAAGTGGAAAGGCGAGCGTTACTTACGGAACAAAAAACTGGGTTATATGTCGCTAAAACCCTAGGAAAGGCAAATATTCGAATAGAGTTTTAATCTTCAATAGATACCATGTGCCAAAAGATGTCTGTGTGTTAACCAAAAGCGAATATGGAAAGTGTGAAAGAAAAGGAAATAGATAGATTTGCAAAGGAAGAATTCTATTCCCAAAATTACAGGATAGCCTCTTATTTTTTCGGGATAGTGTGCGCAATCACCATCTGGGGAGCTATCTTAGAATATGTTAGATCCAATTTCCTCTTACTCAATTTAGATCTTATCTCAGCCTTTATTTGTTTATTCAGTCTGGGGGTAATCCGCTTTTACTCCAAAAATTATCCTATAAAGAACCTGATTGTATTCGGCGGACTTTTCATTTTATTAGTTTTGGAAGTAGAGACTCAGTTCCACGACAACGAATTTTATTTTTATGATAATAATATGTGGATCACTAACCAAGTGATCCTCTTTTTGGTGAGCCTATTCTTTAACGGAAGACCCATCTTCTATACAATCTATTCATTTTCAGTAGTTGCATTTTATATCCTTAGGATCTTTCCAGAAGGAAGCGGATATTTTTCTGACAGGACCTTATGGGTGCAAATTAGCAATATGAGTGCGCTCCAATTATTTATCTGTTTATGTAATACATGGTGGTACGGATATAGACTTGAATCTCTAAAGAAGACCAAAAAATTGCAGGAAAGATTGTACGATGAAAGAGAGGCAATTACTAGAGATCTTCATGATTATTTAGGAGCTAAAGTAACAGACCTAAATTTATTAGTTCGTTCTATCCAGGGTTATAAAAGCGGGGATACGGACTCACTTCTACAGTTAGAAAAATTATCCGAAGATATTTTTAAAGGTATCAGAGAGATCACTGCAAGCATTGCAGACGTTAAGTTGATCTCAGAAGATATCTGGAGTGGAATAAGAGTATTATTATTGAGAAGGTATGGTAATGCGGGAAGAAAAGTTAGATTCACAAGAGAAGGAGAAGAAGACTTTCATATAGATACTGAAAAGGCAGAACAAATTTTAGGGATTGTAACTGAGATATGTTCCAACGATTTAAAGTATGGTTCTGGAACTTCACATTGGATCTTCTCTCCTAAAAAAGATTCTATAGAGATATCAATTCGGACCCGCACAAATTTCCAAGAGATGAGAATAGGCTCCAAAGGAAATAAAACCATCAGATTCAGAACCTCTGCGATCAATGGAGAATGGAAAGAAAATTTAGAAAATCGGGACTTTAAAGGATTTCTGGAGATCCCGATCCGTCAATTACGGAGAATTTGATTCGTGAAATTATATAAAATAGCGATCCTGGAAGATGATCCTGTATTCGCGAGCCAGTGCAAAGAAAGATTAAAAAAAATGAATAGAGTCACCAAGGTAGAAGTTTATAATTCTGCCGAGGAATTTCCAGATGAGAGAGATGTTCCTTACGATTTGGTATTTGTAGATATAGATCTTCCTGGTAAAAGTGGATTGGATTTTATTTTAGAAAGACATTCAGCAGATTCTAAAACAAATTACGCAATTTTATCGGCATTCGAATCCGAAGAGGCATTATTCAAAGCTTTAAAAGCAGGGGCAACCGGTTATATATTAAAAAAAGATGTAGGAGATATCCAAGAAAAAGCAGAAATTCTTTTAGAAGGGGGAGGGATACTTTCCCCAGGACTTGCCGCAAGAGTCATCCATTCTTTCCGCAAAACTTCCCATAAAGAGGTAGAAATACTATCCAATCGTGAGAAAAAAGTGTTGGATATGATTGTAGATGGTAAAAGGACAAAAGAAATCGCAGCTTCCTTAGGTACTAAAGAAGGAACCGTAAGAGTCCAAATTAAAAGTATATTCAGAAAACTGCATGTAAATTCCAGATTGGAATTAGTACGAAAATTCTCCTAAATTACTTTACCTTCTCCCACCAAGATTCAGAGATCAGATCCTTTTGTAAATCCAGCCACTCTCCTGGCTTAGGAGTTGCCAAACGAACTCCGTTTTGATCCGCTCCTTGTTTTGTTCTCAAGATAGGTTCATCCCAAGAATGAATTGCAAGATTGAAAGTTGCCCAATGTACAGGCAGCATTGTTTTGCCTTTCAGATCCAAATGAGCTTGGACTGCACTTTCAGGATTCATATGAATTCCTTCCCAGGTCCAATCATATGCACCTACTTTGATCGAAGTCAGGTCGAAAGGGCCGAGTTTTTTGCCGATCTCGGAAAAATGAGAAGAATAACCTGTATCTCCACTATGGAAAAATTTATGTTTTGGTCCGATTAAACTCCAAGAAGACCAGAGAGTCGACTTTCGATTGAATAAACCTCTTCCTGAATAATGAACTGCAGGAGTGCAGATGATTTCAATATTCTTAATGCTCCCTTTTTCCCACCAATCCAATTCTATGATCTGGTTTTCCGGGATTCCCCAAGATTCTAAATGAGCGCCTATGCCTAGTGGCACAAAATATTTTGTACCCTTCTTCGCTAAAAATTGAGCAGCAAGCATGTCCAAATGATCGTAATGATCATGAGAGATCACGACTGCATCTATATTAGGAAGTTCTGATAGTTCTAATGGCAAAGGAAAAAGTCTTTCGGGTCCAATACTTTCAAATGGAGAAACTTTTTTAGAAAATACAGGGTCGGTGAAGATACGAATTCCATCTATTTCTACCAAAACAGAAGAATGCCCGAACCAGATTGCTCTTAATCCAGGCGCTATCGGATCTGAAAAAGTTTTTGGATCAGGTTTTTGGACTGGAATAGGAGAAGGAGGAGTTCTTACTTCAGAACCGAAAAATTGTCTTTTTAAAATTGCAAGATAAGTGCTAGTACGAAGCTCAGGGACGAAAGGATCGTTTTCGAATGTACCATCATGGAACATCTTGGAAGTTTTCATTTTTTCCAATCTTGTGCCGCTTGGATTTCCTCCGAAAGAATTCAAACAAGCTGTTTGGCATAAAACCAATAAGAATAAACCGAATAGAACAAAAGAAGTGTAAATAGTAATATTTTGTGCTTTTTTTCCGAACATAAAACTCTCTTTGCGGGAGGTCCTACAAGATCTCATTTTCTAAAATTTTAAAATAAGAAAATTTGAGTTAGTTTACTTTTTTGGGAAGATATTTGACAAGAATTCAAAAGAATCTACGATCTGAGTCCTTATATAAAGTACATCCGTTCTGGTAGATTTGGTATGCAAACTTATTTAGAAACCCCTTCCGAATGTTTTTCTAATTTAAAGGATTATCCTTTTTCCCCTAATTATATTTCCGTAGGAGAATTCAAAATGCATTATGTGGACGAAGGTCCTAAGGATGCAAAAGAAACAGTTTTATTATTACATGGAGAGCCTAGTTGGTCTTATCTTTATAGAAAGATGATCTCTCCTTTATCAGAAAAAGGTTATAGAGTGATAGCACCCGATCTGATCGGTTTTGGAAAATCAGATAAGCCTACAGATCTAAAAATATATACGTATAAAAATCATGTGGACTGGCTTAAAAATTTTATTACTGGTCTAGACCTACAGAATATCACACTCTTTTGCCAAGATTGGGGAGGGCTTTTAGGATTAAGGGCAGTAGCGGAATTGGATTCTAAATTTGCACGAGTATGTGCTGCGAATACTTTTTTACCCACAGGAGATATTCCTCCTAAAGAAGATTTTTTTAAATGGCTTCGGTTTTCCCAAGAAGTTAGCAAACTTCCAGTAGGGAAGATCATCCAAAACGGATGTGTAAGTAAATTAAGTCCTGATATTATTCATGCTTATGATTCTCCTTATCCGGATGAATCTTATAAGGCTGGCGCCAGGAAATTTCCTACCCTTGTCCCGATTTCCCCTGATAATCCTGAAACGGAAAGAAATCGTCAGGCTTGGATGTTCTATAAAAATTTCAAAAAACCTTTTATTACCATGTTCAGTGATTCAGATCCTATCACAAAAGGTGGAGATATATTCTTTAGAAGGACTATCCCAGGTGCAAAAGGGCAAAAACATACTGTGATACAGGGAGCTGGACATTTCCTTCAGGAAGAGAAAGGCGAGCTACTTGCAGAACTTCTTTCTGAATTTATCCAGAACAATCCTTAATCAGATTTTCTGTTTTATAGATTTTGCATATTCTGAAACGATTTTGAAGAAGTTCGGATCTTCTAAAAATTCTTTGAATAGATCGAATTCTTTTTTTAGATTTTCATAAAGGTTACCTTGGAAAAAATTATTCGAGATCTCTTTTTCTGCTCTAATAAGTTTTGGATTCCATTGGGAAAGTTTATCCAATACTTTTAGTCCTTTTGCAATTGGATCACCTTCTGTAACGACTTCGTCTATTATCCCTAATTTTAATGCGTCTTGAGAGCGGAGAGGATCTCCGAGTAATGTTATAGATAATGCTTTTGTAGGGCCTACTTTGCGAGCCAGAGTTGTGATCAATGGAGGACCTCCGAAACGAATTTCTGGTCGAAATAAGAATGTTTTCCTTTCTGCAAGAATATAATCACCCGAAAGTGCAAGATCAAAACCTCCAGCAGAACAAAAACCTTTTATAACGCAGACTAAAGGTTTTGGAAAAGAATAAAGCTCATAATGATATTCTAAAATACGGTGTTTGAATGACTCTAGTTTTGTTTCGATTACTTCTTCTAAATCGTAACCGCTACAGAAGTTTTTGCCGTTTGCTCCTAAAAGTACTCCTCTGATCTTAGGATCTTTTTTGGATTCTGAAAAAACAGATTCTAATTCGTCTCTAATCCCTATATTCAATGCATTATTGGATTCTGGACGGTTTAAAAGTACGATCAATAATCCATCCCGATTTTCCAAACTCAGATATTTATAATCCATGAAGATGTTTAATAAGGTTTATTTTTAAAAATTCAAATGAAAATGAATTCTTTTTTTCAGGAAATTCGGTAACCTTTTTGGTTCGGAGTAGAAGCTAAGGGGAATGAAAGGAGCCTGCTATGTTATCTAAGATCCGATTTTTTGCTTTAATTTTATCTGCACTAACCCTTGGAATGAGATTTGCGCATGTGATGGAAGCAGCACCCAAATTGCATTGGGAAGCTGAACTATATTTTCAAGTCCAAACTAGTTTGTATAAATATTTTGCCATCATAGGTCCTATTGTGCAGATAGGTTCCATTCTTCTTATTTTTACGATCGCTTACCTTTCTAAAGGTACAAAATCATTTCGTTATACAATTTTGAGCGCCTTCTCTTTTATTTTCTCCTTAGGGGTTTGGTTCTTTTTCGTGGCGCCTGCTTCTTCTCAAATCAAAGAATGGACAGTCACTCATACAATTCCAGAAAATTGGAATAGTATAAGGTCCGCTTGGCAATTCGGTCAAGTGGGTGCATTCAGCTTTGATCTGATCGCATTTTGTCTTCTGGCAAGTTCAATCCTTCTTGTGAAAGACGACTCTATACAGAAATCTTAATCAAAAGAATAGCCGGCTCCTAATAATATAGCAGGGATATCCGATCTTAATGAATGTTTGAATTCGTTTACTCGGATATCGTCTTTGGAGAATACAGCATGATTGAAATTCCAATCAGCAGAGCCTCCATTATAAACTCTTACCGGAAGATAATATAAAAGAGTAAAATCAAATTTCCATTTTCCGGTTGAGTATCCGAATCCACCAGAAACAAGATCTTGGACCATGATTCCTGCTTGGAGTGCATTTGTTCCTTCTGATCTTAAAACTCCAGAGTTATGCCTTGCACCTAATCTGTAGGTCCAATCGTTTACGATCCATTCTCCTCCGATTCCTAATGCCCATGAATCATGATACGCTAAATTTTGAGGGATTACATTCGTTTGTCCGAATGCAGTTGGGAATACAGGGGCAGCCAAAGTTTGTTTATAAGTAGAAGTATAAGAAGCATAATTATAATATAATGCGTCTACTCCGATCTTGAATGTATCTGTTCCATAAGAAAAACCTAAACCATGTCTTTCCGGAACTGCGAATGTTGCAGAAACCCCAGTGCGACTAGGATAAGAGCCTACTTGCATACTTCCATCTAAAGGGATTTTTGCGGAAGTTTGGTAAGAATAAGCAATTTTTAATGTTTCAGTGATCTGATAAGTAGTTCCGAAAATACCACCGAGCGCATATGCGTTTTTACTTTTATAATCAAAACCTTGGCCTGGGACTTCAATGTTTCCAGTAATATCATGAAACTTTTGGTAAGCGATCTGTCTGGAATAAATTCCTTCCACTCCTAACGCTATAGAAAGTCCGCCAATTTTATATGAGAGTGCATGAGTGGATTTAACTAGATAAAAGGTAGAAGAATAACTTTCCTGTATTCTTCTAGAATCTCCTATTGGACTTGGAAGTTTCATCCCTGACCAATCGTTCAAACTTTGACCATTAGGCGTAATCCTTGTGAGCCCGGAAACTTCTCCGTTTCCGCCGCCCGGTATATAAATTCCTCCTCCGTATGTCCATTTTTCGTTGATTGGAATTCGGATCGCGAAATAGGGAAGTGGGGCGAGCACGTTATAGGATTCGGAGTTTTCGTAAGAAAGATTTGGGTCTGGATCAGAGAACTTGTCTTTGTATACTGTACGGATGTACGGTAAAGAAACTCCGAACTCCAACTCTTTTTGGTTTTTGAGACTTAAGTTAGCCGGATTAGTCCCTATGTCCATAGGAGATCCCCCGATCGCTAAATTTACTCCTCCCATACCTCCGTATCTCGCATTATGAGAAGGTTGAAAAAGTCCAACAGCCTCTAACTTAGGAGCCAGGAAAGAAATTATAGCCAAAAAAAATAGGGAGAATTTTTTACGAACTCTAGATCCAAAAAGCATGCTTCAAGTAATTCGTTACGGTTTTTTTTACAAGTGCTTTCTTTTTAAAATTCAAAATATAAAACTGGCGGATTCCTGAACAAGGTTAGGTTTTAGAATGAATTCGAGTGAGTTACGTGCATTACGAAAAATTACTGATCCATTGGCGGACGAGATAGTCACAAAATATTTTACTGAATCCGCTTTTGACAGAGAAAAAACCATGCTTTTTTTCGATGCGCTTTCCAAGAACTCGGATCCGATTCCTTCCGGTTTACCTGACTATCTAGAAAAATATTTTTATGAGACGGAAGACCTTCCTTCATGGGCGGATAAGAATAAGATCGCAAAAGGGGAGAAGTTATTCTCCACTTATGGTCCTCAGATCTTAATGATGCTTTGTGTTAAGTCTCTTCCCATGGCTTACTCTTGCGGAGATGGAGCACAGGTACTTTATAAAACTGGAAGATTAATAGAACAGAATGGTGTAATAGACGGAGTTAATCGAAGACTGATGGAAACAACTCAGTTTGTTATTTCTGTTGCTCAGGAGAATGGACTGGGCCCTCAAGGTAAAGGAATACGCACCGCTCAAAAAGTAAGACTGATGCATGCATCCATACGTTATTTTCTTGGAAAAGGAAAAGATTGGGATCCTGCTTGGGGGCAACCGATTAACCAAGAGGACATGGCAGGTACTCTGCAATCTTTTTCTAGTTTGGTAGTCGAAGGCCTTGGCCAATCTTCCTTAACACTCAGTCAGGATGAAAAAGACGCATACATTCATCTTTGGAGAGTTGTAGGACATTTTATTGGAGTAAAACCTGAACTTTGTCCAGAAGGATATGGCGCAGCACATTCTTTAGGTGAATCCATATTTAGCGACCAACAAAAACCCTCGGATGCAGGTAAGATACTTGCAAAATCTCTGTTGGACTTTATGGAATATATGCTTCCTGGAAATTTATTCGACAATCTTCCATTATTTTTTCTGCAAACATATATGGGACAAAAAACAAGCGAAGTGCTTGGTTTAGGATGGCCTCCTAAAAATCCTTTGGGCTATTTTATGGAAAGGATCTTTAAGGATATAGACTCACATGAAGATAGTGATGAAGGGTTCGGAAAGTTAGTCGCTTATTTTGCTTCCAAACTTCTTTTTTCTATGGATCATTTTTATTACGGCGGAAAGAAAGCAAGATTTTGGATCCCGCCTTCATTAAGAGAGAATTGGAGACTATAAAGGATGAGTTTTTGGCAGTCTTTAGCAACGGATCCGGAGTATTTCGGACGTTATACGCTTATTGAGAATATTTTCCTGCTATTAGGTGTGGTTTTCTGGGCCTATATGTATGCAGTTCTTCTAATAGAGCCATTTAAGAAAAAATTCGTTGAGATGCCCGTTTTTATCGCCTGCGGGAACATTATTTGGGAATTATTATGGGGTTTCTGCTTTAAAGAGCCCATGGGTGCGATATTACTATGGGGCTATAGACTTGGATTCGTATTGGACATAGTGATTTTCTATCAGGTGATCCGATTTGGTAAAAAACAAATTTCCTTGCCAATGACGGATAAGGGATATAAATTCCTTTTGGGCATTTTGGTGGTATCTTGGGGATTATTGATCTATACTTTCTATAAGGGAGGTTATGATCTTTTTACCGGATCTAATTCGGCTTATATCTTAAGTCTGATCATTTCGGTAATGTATCCGATCCTTTTCTTAAAAACTGGAGATCTGAACATGTTCTCTTATTCGGTTTCTTGGGCTAAGTTTTTGGGAAATGGATTTTTTACGATCTTCATATTTCTGTACTTTCCGGATAAGTATTTTGTTCAGGTATTGAGCGGACTTGGAACGATAGCTGACATATACTACGTTTGGATCTTTACACGCCAAAAGTATTCGCCCTCTAAAGTGTGAACTTTAAATATTCGTTCGGGTGGAGTTTCGAGACCAATAGGTTTCGAAAAAGATAAAATTGGAAACTACGCAGGATTTGTCCACAGACAGAGTTCCTTATGAATTGGGGGAATTGCTGTACGAGGACAGTTTTTCTCAAACATATAGAGGAAAATTCGGTAGGACCAGAGAGCCAAAGATCATTCGAGTACAAAGACCGGAGGGGAAAGAAACCTCTTCGGTATATTTCTTGAATGAATTCGAATTGGGTAAACTGGTTAGCGATCCTGGTATTCTTAAACCCGAAGATATGTTCGAAAATTCGGATGGTATCTGTCTGGTTTACGAAAATATTCCTTCTAAACTTCTTCATCAAAGTTTGGCAGAATCAATTTCTCTCGAAACTTTTTTAGAGATAGCGTTAGCGATCACAGAGAATCTTGCCAAGCTACATTCTTTCGGAATTGTTCATAATCAAATTTCTCCGCGTGCATTTTTCTATAATCCGGATACTGGAGAGACAAAACTTGCTTGGTTGGGAGGAGCTTCTCTCCTTCTTTCCGAAAAAGGAAGTTATGCGCCTCTTAGATATACATTCGATATTCTACCATATTGTTCTCCTGAAAATACCGGAAGATTAAATCGCCCTGTTGATTTTAGATCGGATGCGTATTCTTTAGGTGCTTTATTTTATAAGATGATCTCCGGAGCTCCTCCTTTTGAAACAGAAGATCCTTTGGAGATGGTTCATTATCATATCGCAAGATCTCCTGTTTCTTTAGTTAAGAAGAGGGAAGATGTTCCTACTGCAATTTCTACTTTGGTAGACAAATTACTCTCTAAGATGCCGGAAGAGAGATACTTCTCTTTGGAAAATCTGATACATGATCTAAAGAGTATTAAAGATTCTTTAAA
This sequence comes from Leptospira saintgironsiae, assembly GCF_002811765.1. Classification (NCBI taxonomy): domain Bacteria; kingdom Pseudomonadati; phylum Spirochaetota; class Leptospiria; order Leptospirales; family Leptospiraceae; genus Leptospira; species Leptospira saintgironsiae. The sequence continues at coordinate 139,446 of NZ_NPDR01000005.1, forward strand.
GTCCAAACGAAAATTGTCTGAATTTGTGCCGGGTGTTTACGAAAGAAAGGTAGGTTTTAGAGATTCCCCTCGCATCTATGATAGAGATAAAGAAAGAAAGGAGATCGAATCCGGGATAGTAAATGTAACTAACGGAAAAAGGTCCGCTGTATTCATTGGAGGGAAATCAGGTACTGGTAAAACTGCTCTTGTAGAAGATGCGATCACTTATCTGGATATTTATTCTGTAGTTCTCTTGCGGGGAAAATTCGAAGAAGATAAAAAAGAAATCCCTTATTATGCATTTCGTCAGATCATGGATGATCTTTTAAGAAGGATATTACAGAAAAAAGAAGAAGAGATCATTCTACTTAAGAATTTTATAAAGGAAACTCTAGGAGACAATATAGAGATCCTGACCCAATTTTTACCTGATTTGGGAAAAACTTTAGGAATAGAAATACCTGCAAAAACAAATAAGAGACAGAAGGACGAAAAGATCCTATTTGCAGTTGCTCTTAAATTTTTAACTCTTTGTTTTGATCGAAAAAATCCAGCAATCATTCTTGTAGATGATCTACAATGGGCGGATTCTGCTTCTCTTGCATTACTCGAATTCATTTTAAATAGCGAAGATTGGGAAGGATTATTATTCGTTCTTACAAGTCGTTCGGAAGATGCAGACTTCTTTCCGAATGTGAATGTAAAACAAGGCTCTCCAGGTTTAGATCTGAGAGAGATACGACTTACTCCTCTAAACGAACATAGCGTTTTTAAATATGTTTCGGATAGTATCCATGTTTCTGCAGAAGACGCGAACAGACTCGCAGAAGTTTTAGTTTCTAAAACTGGAGGGAATCCTTTATTTTTACACCAATTCTTAAAATCCTTATATGAAGAAGGATGTTTGAGTTTTGATCAAAAAACTGCTTATCATATAGTAGATTGGGATAGGCTTTTACAGAGGACAGTTACGGATAACGTTCTCGACTTATTTTTAGATAAGGTTGGAAAACTTCCAGATGAGACACTGGAGGTTTTGAGAGTAGGCGCCTGTATCGGTGCAAAATTCGATCTGAAAGATATGTACGATTTTTTCAAGACCAGGCCTGGAGTTTTGTCTAGAGGAATTCGAGAAGCGGTCAGGGAAGGGATCGTATTTTATAGAGAATCCGGAAACATGTTGTTCCCGGCCTTACAGTATATTTCTCAAAAAAAGATAGAAGAGTCCGGAATGTATTCCTCTCTTTCGGATATTCAGTTCCATTTTTCACATGATAGAATGATCCAAAGTATTTTAGATGCAACTGATTCTGCAGAAAAAGCAAGGATCCATAATATACTTGCAAAATTGCTAATAGACAGAGAAAAAACTTCGAGCGGATCAGAACAAGTCCTAGATATTGCAAATCATCTTTTGCGATCTAGAGAATTACATACTAACGGGCAGGCGAACGAGGACTTCTTCCATTATACAATACTCGCAGGAAATTCTGCAAAAGCCGGAGCGGCTTACGAGTCCTCGTATTCTTTTTTCAGTCTACTTGCTTCTCAACTTAAAGACTCTTATTGGCAGAAAGATAGAAAGAATGCGATCCATATTTTAAAGTCTCTTGCAGAATCTGCATATTATTTATCCAGAAGAGAAGAAGCTGAAAAGATAGTATCTAATTTACTTTCCAGGCTTAATAGTCCATCCGAAAAAGCAGATGTTTATCTGATGCAATTGGAAGTGATGAACGTTTATAACGATTTGGATTCAGCATCCAAGATCGGGATCAAAGCATTACAATCACTTGGGATAGGGTTCAAAGAGAAACCGGGATTTTTAGCTGTATTCGGTGAAGTGCTGAAGATGATCTTCTATAGTAGAGGAAGATCTCCAGAAAAGTTAGTGAATGCAAAAGATAGTAAGGATCCGTATAAAACGGAGGCCTTAAACATTTTAGTCAACCTTCTGAATTATGGAAAACATATGGATATGAAGGTGATGGCTTATATTTATTTAAAGCTGATCAACCTTACCTTAAAAGAAGGAAACGCGCCATTCAGCTTTTTCGGCTACGCAGGATTTGGTTCTATATTACTTTCTATCAACGGAAATTTCCAACAGTCCATGAGATATTGGACTTTGGCAGAAAAGATATTAAAAAAATTTAAATCAGACGAACTTTATGGAAGATTCGTGTTCGGCCGGACCATTCTTCTGGACTATTTCATGTATCCTTTCCGTTCCATAGTGGATTATACGGAAGAAGCATTTCATAAATGTATGCAGTATGGAGATTATCTTTGGGCTGCATTTGCACTTTTCTCCCAAAATACAAACCAGTTATATTCAGCAGAAAATTCAATTTCCTATAGAGAAAAGATCAAAGAGAATTTAGAAAGAGGCTCCAAGCTAAATTATGATATTTTGATGGTTATGTTGTATTCTTCGGATTCGTATTTAGATCGTTTAGAAGGAAAATCCACAGAAACAGTCCGATATAAAGATAATTTGTACACTGATCAGGAATTTGAATCTAAGGTCCTGGAATTCGCAGGAAATGGAACTGCCAATTCTTGGCATGCTACCTTATTCGGGTCTCTTGCATATTTATCGGGATATTATTTGGAGGCAGAGAGAGTTTTCAAAAAATATCATCCTGATTTGGAAAAATCCAGGATCATGTTTATCTATTCTGAATATAGATTTTATAGATCTTTGGGACTTTTGAAATTACGTAAGAAGAAGTTAAAACTAACCGAAAAGTTCTTCTTTAGATATTCATTATATTTATTTAAACTTTGGTCGAGGATCTATCCGCCTAGTTTCCAATTATTCTATTTTGTATTAGCAGGACTTTACGAGGATTACGCAGGCAGAAAAGAAAATGTATCTAAGTATTTCGATATGGCGATGCAACATGTCGAATCCGAACCTAACGATTTTAGGAAAGCTGTAATATACCAACATGTCGCAGAATGGAACATAAAGCAGGGTAGGACCTCCTACGGAAAGTTTTTAATGCAAAATGCTGTTCGGCTTTATGGATCTTGGGGAGCAAAATCAATTGTCAACTTGCTCAGAGATGAATACGGAGAATTACTTCGTCCTCAAGGAACTCCAAAACGTTCTGTGGAAAAGATCTTTGCAGATTCTATGCTTTCTACCTCTTTCAGTTTGGATTTAAGAACTGTACTTAAAGCGTCTCAAAGTATTTCGGGAGTGATCGAGTTAGGTGAATTATTGCGGCAACTTATTCGAACCATTATGGAGAATGCTGCGGCCACCAGAGGTTTTTTAATTCTTCCTCAAAACAAAGAATTGTTTTTGATGGCAGGTTCAGATATAGAAGAGCCTGGATTTTTACCTAAACCGATTTCGTTAGATGAAGCAGGACATCTTCTTCCATTAGAAATTGTGTATTTCTGTTTTCGTTCCGGACAGAAGGTTTTGATCTCAGATGCTGCAAAGGATTCTTTTTATTCTGTAAATCCTTATATTAAAAGAAGCAAACCAAAGTCTTTATTATGTATGCCGATCACAAAACAAGGCAGAACATTATGTGTTCTTTATTTAGAAAATAGACTTACTGCTGGGATTTTTGACGAACATAGGTTGGAAATTTTAGAAATACTTTCCGCTCAGGCAGCTATTTCGTTAGAGAATGCGAAATTATACGAAGATATTACTCGTATGAATTCTGAATTGGAAAGAAAGGTAAACGAAAGAACGGAAGAATTAGCCAGATCACTTTCTATTATCAGAAAAGATATGTTGTATTCTCAAAAAATCCAAAGAAGTATTCTTCCCGAACTAAAAAATATCCCTGGGCTAAGATATTCTGTTAATTACCTGCCAATGGATGAAGTAGGAGGGGACTTCTATGATATATGCAGATTGAGTAATGGAAGATATAGGTTTTTCTTAGCGGATGCCACCGGTCATGGAGTGCAAGCAGCCTTGGTTACAATGGCGATCAAAGGAGAATATGAAAGTTTAAAATCTTCTTTGGAAAAACCAGGAGAAATACTTTCCGGATTGAATAATTCTATTTTAAATAAATATAAAACACTCTATTTTACTGGAGCGATCTGTGATGTGGATCTCTCGGAGAAAAAAGTATACTTTGCATCTGCAGGTCATATCTCTCAATTTTTAGTACGTTCGTATCAAACAGAAGAAATGCCTAAAACTGGTGCCATTTTAGGATTTGTGAAAGATTATCCTTATAGAACAGAAGAATACAAAATAGAATCTGGAGCTAGGATCTTTCTATTTTCGGATGGGATCTATGAACAATTCGATGAGGACAAATTAGAATACGGAGAAGAAAGGTTTTTACATTCTATCCGCGCAAATGCTCAGTTCGAGCCTCAGGTCCAAGCAGAAAGGATACTGTCCGATCTCCAAAATTTTATTTCTAAAAGTTCAATCCAGGACGATATCACTCTTCTGATTTTGGATATAGATTGATCTCTTTCTTATTATCGCTTGCGTTTTGATTCTCTAAATTTCAAGTTCACAATTAAGAAGTTTTCTACTAGGACATTCTGAATTGCTCGGCCTTTTTGTAATTCTATATATCTTTGTTACGATTCTGATCGGAGCATTTGCTTCTAGATATATTAATAGTTCCCAAGACTATGTATTGGCAGGCAGAAGACTTCCGCTCGTACTTGCATCTTCTGCTCTATTCGCCACTTGGTTCGGATCGGAAACTTTAATGGGTGCTTCTTCCAAGTTTGTAGATGGAGGGATCTTAGCTGTAATAGAAGATCCTTTCGGAGCAGCTCTTTGTCTTTTCCTAGTCGGCATATTCTTTGCTAAGCCATTGTATAGGATGAATATTCTTACCTTCGGTGACTTATACAAAAATCGTTTTGGCCGCAAGGTAGAATTTCTTTCCGCATTATTTATGATCCCTTCCTACTTCGGGTGGATTGCAGCTCAGTTAGTTGCGATGGGAATAGTTATCCATTCCTTATTCGGATTCGATATTTATGTAGGAATACTTTTAGCAGCCGTTGTCGTATTGATCTATACTTATATTGGAGGAATGTGGGCGATCTCCATTACGGATTTCTTACAGACCATCTTGATTATTGTAGGGCTTTTAGTTTTAGTTTGGGATCTACAGGATAAGGCAGGTGGATTTGAAACAGTCATCGCAACTGCAAAGCCTGGATTTTTTTCCTTCTTCCCTCCATTGGAAACAGAAGCTATCCTTGCTTATATCGCCGCATGGATGACGATTGGGTTGGGTTCTATTCCTCAACAGGATATTTTCCAAAGAGTGATGTCCTCTAAGTCGGAAAAGGTGGCTGTATATTCTTCTTTTTTAGGCGGGGGAATGTATCTGACTGTTGCATTTCTTCCTTTGCTTGCTGGATATTTTGCAAGGAGGGTTTATCCTGAGATCGCAGCAGGCGATAACCAAATGATACTTCCGCATGTAGTGCTCGTACATTCTACTTTATTTATACAGATCCTATTTTTCGGAGCGCTACTTTCTGCAATCTTGAGTACTGCTTCCGGAGCGATATTGGCGCCTGCTTCTGTACTAGGAGAGAATTTGATCCGTCCTACTCTGAAAAATCCTTCTGAGAAGCTGTTATTGAGAGTTATGCGTTCTTCCGTATTGATCGTGACAATTGTTTCTACCGGAATGGCTTTAAGTGAAACGAATATTTATCAGTTGGTTGCTGATTCTTCTTCTATTAGTTTAGTTTCTCTTTTTGTTCCTTTGGTCGCCGCTTTATTTTGGAAAGAAGCAAATGCGAGTGGGGCAGTTTACGCTATGTTCTCAGGAATGATCGTTTGGTTGGGTTTAAAATTTTTCGGACCGGAATGGTTGCCACCTACTATTCCTGCTTTGGGAATCAGTTTCTTGGGACAATATTTAGGAAGATATATTAAAATTTCTTTATTAGAGTCAGATTTGCAATTAAGCAGAGACTCTGTTCCGTCCGGCGGCCTTTGATTCGTATAATTTTTTATCTGCTGCTTTTAGGAAATCTTCAGGAGTCTCATCGCTCTCTCTTGCAGCGACACCGATACTTACAGTAATTGTCCAAGGAATTTCTTCGAAAGATTCTGTCTCGATTCGAGCTCGGATCCTTTCAGCTACAAATTTTGCTCCTTCTATATTCGTGTTAGAAAGTACTACGCAAAATTCTTCTCCTCCGTAGCGGGCTGCCACGTCACAATCTCTTACAAGTCCTGACAATAATCTTCCGATCGTTGAGAGTAGTTTATCTCCAGCTTGGTGTCCGAAAGAATCATTGGCCTTTTTGAAATGGTCCAAATCGAGTAGAAGGACCGACAGAGGAAAATCATATCTTTTAGAAGCTGCCAAAAGAGTACTTAATGATTCCATTAAGTGTCGTCTATTGAAAAGTCCTGTTAAAGAATCTTTATGAGATAACTCTTTTAGATTTTTATTAGATTCTTCTAATTGTAATTGCAGAAGGTTGCTTTTTAGTCTGGTGCCTTCTACATTAATCGCTGCTCCTATGCTCGCAATCGAAAATGCGATGATTGGAGTTACGACGGCTGAGCTGAGTTCTCTTTCTATCATATAAGTATAACCTAATGAAAAGAAGAGAATGTTTACAGAAATAATGGCGAGATAGGTTACAAAACTTGCTCTTAAGAAAAGGGGAAGAAGAAGTAATCCAAAGCAGAATGCGGAATAATCCGAGGTATGATATTGATCCACCAAGGTCGCAAAGGTGGTAGTGAATGTTAAAATTCCTACATAAATGATCATCGCAAAGTAGGAGAGTTTTTTGCCTTTTATGTCCTTTAAAGCGAGTACAGCTAACATCAAACTCGAGAATAATGCAGAACTTCCAAAACTTAGGCCGTATAGAAATTGAAGATGTCCCCCGATAGGAGTCCCCGGAGAAAATATATTCTGTGCGAAAAGAATACAAGAGATCAGAAGTGCGAAAATACTTAGGATCCTGACGGACTTGTCATTGTCTAGGGTCCGAAGTCTACGGATTTCTCCGGATTTCGAATAAGAGAAGTCTTCCGAAAGATATCTTCTGAGTTTCATAGCGATACACAGATAGACGGAAGAAGATTTCGGTTTATACGCTTCTTAGGATGGAAGTGAAAAATCCGAGTAACAAAAATCGAAAAATTATTTACCTAGTGTGGAAATAAACTTGGGTGTCGATTCGTCATCCAAATCGCATTCTATAATTTTGGAAATTTCTTGAACTAAGTTCTAGACGATTAGTCCGAATCTATTTAGTCTCCAAACTTTGTAAGAACAAATTTATATGAGTAAAATGCGGAACTTCCAAAAATTTATCTCTTTAAAACTTACTTAAAAAAATCTGGTAAGTATATGGAATCCGTAGCTTCACTTCCTAAAACAAAAATAGTTCGTCATGAATTGTTCCTGATCCTGCTTCTTGCGAGTATTCAATTCACGAATATCATGGATTTTATGATAATGTTCCCGCTTCAGGATTATTTTTTGAAACAATTCCAGATCGATACTGCGATGTTTTCCTTAGTCCTTTCTTCATATTCATTTGCCGCTGCGATTGCAGCTTTGATAGGAGCTAACTTTATAGATCGTTTTAATCGTAAGTCCGCTGCCATATTTTTATATATAGGATTTTTGGTAGGAACTGCGCTTTGTGCGGTCGCTCATACGTATTCATTTCTTCTTTTTGCAAGGATTATTGCCGGGATTTTCGGAGGAATGGTCAGTGGAGTTATCCTTTCGATCATAGGTGATGTTTTCCCTATCGAAAAGAGAGGGAAGGCAATGGGAGGAGTGATGGGTGCATTCTCTGCTGCTTCCGTTTTAGGAGTTCCTTCCGGTATCCGAATTGCGATGAGCTACGGCTGGAATTATACTTTTGCATTTATCGTGCTTTTAGGCCTTCCGATCCTGGCCCTGGCCATTCTATATTTGCCAAGCCTTCCTTCTAAAATGGAAAAGCAGAAGGTGGCAGACTTCAGCCAGTTGATTAGCGTACTTTCTAAGAGAGATCATTTGGTGGCTCTTGCGTTTTTTATGAGTGTGATCTTGGGTGGATTTACTGTCGTAACTTCGATAGCTGTTTTTATGGAAAGGAATATGGGCTTCTCTAAGACTCAGGTCAGCCATATCTATGAGATCGGAGGGATCTGCACTTTTGTTTCTTCCTGGATCGTAGGCTTCTTGTCGGATAAGTTCGGAAAACATAAGGTTTTTCTGATCCTAGTTCTTCTCGCTTTGTTTCCTATCCTTGCGATTACCCATTTGCCTAAGGACCTACCAGTGTACATGGCCCTCGGAGTTACGACAGTCTTTATGGTTCTAGTATCCGGTCGGGTTATTCCTTCTATGGCGATGTTAACTTCTGCCATTCGACCTGAGGTCAGAGGAAGTTTCATGTCTGTGAACTCTAGCTTGCAGAGTGTTGCAACAGGTATCGGAGCACTTCTTGCTGGAGCGATCTTGATCCAATTGCCGAATGGAACTTTCGAAAGATTTGATGTAGTAGGGTACTTCGCGGTAGGTTTTAATCTTCTTGCTCTCTATCTTTCCAGAAAAGTGAAAATAGTTTCCTAAGTTACGTTTAGGAAACTTGTTTCTGAAATCGGTAAAAAAATACGGACATTTCTTGACTTTTTAATGCGACAGAATACTGTCTGGCCACACGTTAAAGGAGGTGGTTTAGTTGAGTAGCGACAGTTGCAGCAAGAAAATGACCTGTGAGGTGGCTGAGCAATAGCCCAGGCCCCTGCAAAAAGGCCCTCTTGGACCTATTGCAATACCATCAGACCACTGGCCTTTCTGAGTTCCGAGAATTGGTCACTTTCGGGCATTTAGCATAGCTAGACGCAGACACTCAGGAGGTTTTAATTTCTTCCTTTTTATGAGTTACTAAGCTTGGGGAATTCTCCTAAGCGAAATCTGTAGTAACTTCGACATCAATTCCAAGATTCCAATCACTTCTTCCAAATCAATATTCCGTCTTGAAATTTACTTGAGGAACCTAAGACTGACTCCGGCAGGATCATATTTGGAATGAAGCGAGCTTTAGTATTATCCGGTGGAGGCGCTCGAGGCGCATATCATGCCGGGGTCCTAAAATATTTAGAAGAAATCGGATTCAAACCGGATGTAGTCTGCGGGACTTCCGTGGGCGCGATCACCGCTTCCGCATTAGGTTGCGGAATGAATGCAGCGAGGATCATAGATCTTTGGAAATCTATCGAAATCCAGAAGGTAATGAAATATTCCATCTGGAACGATTTCCTGGACCTGATCTTTCGCAGATTTTCCCCACTCGCAGATACAACTCCTTTAAAATATTTACTCTACTCTCAATTAGATTTTCGTAATATGCGAAAAAATCCAATGGAGATCATCATCACTGCGGTGAATATTCTGACTGCAGAACTCGTTTTTTTCGGGAACAAGGACATTGATATAGAACATGTGATGGCTTCTTCTGCCATACCCTTGATCTTTCCTTGGCAGTATGTGGATGGGAAACCTCATTGGGACGGGGGAGTGATGGCGAATGTTCCGATCCTCCCAGCGGTAGAAAGAGGCGCAAAAGAGATAGTAGTAGTATTGTTGTCTCCTGTGGGAGGAGTCAATATGGGGCTTCCAAGGAACAGAAGGGACGGTCTTGAGAGAGTATTCGAACTTTCTTTGATTGGATCTTTTCAGACTATTATGGCAAACCTGCAGTATCAAAAAAAACAAAAGGATAATAAGAAGAAGGGATTCACCAAATCATTATTGTCCTTCTCCGAACCTGAAAAAACAGATTATAAGATCAGAGTGATCGGACCGCGAACTTCTCTTGGTTTCGGAAGTATATTAAATTTCTCTCAAGTACAGGCGGACTATCTGATCAGCCGCGGATACGAAGATGCCAAAATCCAATTCGGGGAAGATTAAGATCCAATGCTGGAAATTAAGGTAGAAGACGGAAATTTTATAGATTCAGAAGGATATATTCTTCAGTTGCGAGGAGTAAATCTTTCCGGAAGTTCCAAACTCCCATTCAAACCGGATGGAACCACACATTTCGATCAGTCCTTAACATTTCATGATCATAGAAAAGTTTCCTTCGTAGGAAGACCTTTAGAAGAGAAAGAAGCTGCGGAACATTTAGATCGATTGAAGAAGTGGGGATTCAACTTTCTTCGCTTTCTTGTTACTTGGGAAGCAGTGGAACATTTAGGTCCAGGCAAATATGATCAAGCATATCTAGACTATATTGAAAGAATGGTGGCACTCGCCGACAAAAAAGGATTCTACGTTTTTATCGATCCTCACCAAGATGTTTGGTCCAGATTTACAGGAGGTGATGGCGCTCCCGGTTGGACTTTGGAAGAAGTCGGAATGAATATTGAGAATATTAAAGATTCCGATACTGCAATCGTTCATCATTTTCAAGGCAGGAATTATAAAAGAATGTCCTGGCCTTTAAACTATCAGAAGTATGCATGCGCTACAATGTTCTCTCTATTCTTCGGAGGGAAAACATTTGCACCTAAATTATCTATTCATGGAAAGAACGTAGAAACCTTTTTGCAAGATCATTATATAGAAGCAATGTGTAGGATCGCGAAGAAGGTCGCTAAATACAAAAACGTTTTAGGATTCGATTCTTTGAATGAACCTTCTCCTGGATGGATCGGTAAAAAGAATATTGGAGAATTTTCCGGGCTTGGTTTTGGAAAAGTTCTGACTACTTCTCCTTTCCAAGAAATGTTTTTATCCGAGGGAAGAACCGTAAGAGCAAATAATGCTTATATGCTCGGGTTTACAGGATTTAATTTAGGAAAAACTAAAATAAATACAAAGTCAGTTCCTCTTTGGCGGGAAGGAAAACATTGTATTTGGAGACAACATGGAGTTTGGGATTACGATCCGAATGGCGCTCCAATGTTGCTTCGTCCTGATTATTTTAATAAGTATAGAGGAAGAAAGATAGAATTCTACCCTGAATTCATGCTTCCTTTTATAAAAAGATTCAAAACTAGAATTCAATCTGTTCAGAAAAAATTCTCCATTTTTGTAGAATCAGACCCAGGAAGTTTAGAATTGGACTGGGACGAAAAACCAAAAAAGGGAGAAGGAACTGTAATCAACGCGACTCATTGGTATGATGTTTCCGTGTTGATGTTCAAACGTTTTATTCCTTGGTTTGGAGTTCATATCTTCAAGCAGATCCCAATATTCGGAAAGAAGAATGTAGAGAAGGCGTACGAAGACACGATCAGAATGATCAAAGAAGTTTCCATCAAGAAGATGAATAATTGTCCTACAGTGATCGGAGAAACTGGGATCCCAATGGATATGAACGGACGTTTGGCGTTCCGAACAAAAAATTATTCTCACTTAGAAGCTTCTCTAGATCGTATCATAACTTCTATCGAGAAAAATTTCGTACATTATACACTTTGGAATTATACTCCTGATAATACTCATAGTTTAGGGGATAGATGGAATGAAGAAGATCTTTCTCTCTATTCTTTGGACACTCCTAAAAGTATAGATGAAGATGGGGGAAGGGCAGTCAGAGCCTTCTCCAGACCTTATCCAATCCGAACTAAAGGAAATCCTGAAGCGATCAGTTTTGATATTGAAAAATCCATGTTCAAATATTCTTTCCGAAAAGAAGGAGATGAAATTCCAGTAGCTGAGATCTTCCTTCCAGAAATACATTACGGAAAAGGATTCGATGTGTTGGTGAATGCAGGAACTTGGAAGTTCGACTCCAAAAAAAGAATACTGACCTTCAAGGGAGAAAAGTCAGTTTCCTATTACGGCATAACTATTTTCCCGACTAAAAAATAACTTTTCTATAGAATGGGAATCGTTAGAATGGCCTTCGTCGTTAAACTGTCGGAATTCTCCAAGGTTTTGGAAATTTTCGATTTAATCTAGTTAGAGATTCGACTCGGGCTAATATTAGCGACATAGAATTAAAAATTCGCAGAGGTCTTTGCATGAAAAACACGTTTTTTTCGATCCTTACGATTCTAATTTTTGCAGGTCTTATTTCTTGCGGCGGAGCGAAAGTGAGCCAAGCAGAATGTGATCCAGTTGTAAACGAATTGATTTCCAATCTTGCTGTTGGTCAAACTCCTGAGCAAGCTGACAAACTGAAAGCTATGCAAGGTCAAATTTCTGCTCATCTACTCAAAGAGTGTATGACTGGTAAATATGATCTTACTTGTTTAAAATCTTCTAAAACACTTGCAGCTCTTGCTACTTGTAAGAAGTAATTTCAAATAATAAAGGGCCGGATTCTTCCGGCTCTTTCTCTTCTGCCTAATCTTCTTTTATCAAAAAGAAACCTTTCTCCTCAGAATAACATCCATGTTCCCTATATAGTCCAGAAGGATAAAAATGTATCTTTTGGGCATATCTGTATCTACTCGAAATACATTTAAGGCAAACATCCCAGCGAATTGCCCAGTCACATTCTTCTTTTCTGAAAGCGGGAAGGACTCTTAAGAGAGGTTTTGATTCAGGAGTTTCATTTGGGAAGGTAGCTTCCGGAGATGGATGGAGGAGAGGGGTGTACAGGATGGTCGAAGTTACTACAAAAAAGGCTAAGGCTTGAAGGGTTCGACTCATTCTAATAGGATTCTCTAGTGCCAGATATGAATTCTATCGGTCTGATTTCGAAGTATCTGCAGTGTTTGAGGATCTAAAATTATGTCACATTCATAGCGGCCAAATTTTGCTGAATGTAGTAGCTTTGACTGGCAAATAGGATCTTCTCTTCTCTCGTCGAAGCTACTACAAAATTCCAATCTCATTCCACCTCCAGAAACGAATCTTCCCGAGCTCTGTCTTATCCACATTTAGAGTTTCCCTTCTTCTACTTTTCTAAAATCGAAGAGGAGAAAAATGTAAACCTTCCTAGAAATTTTTCTCCTCCATGTAAAAAAGGCCGGCCCAATATGTTATCTCTAACAAAGCCCATTCGCGAAGAGGAGAAAAGGGTATAGTTTAAAACAGCCGCCGGAAATTACTTGAATTAAGCGTTTCGAGTTGGAATCTTTGTGTAATGGCATCCCGAAAAGATTTTATGGAGACCCTGTATCGGGAATCCAACGGGAGAATTTTTGATTTCTTGTATAAGTATACCGGAAATCCAGAAACTGCCTCAGACCTCATGCAGGATACGTTTCTTAATTTTTTTAAGAAGTATTCCAATTCCGACTTAAACAAAGAACAAGCCCTAAAGCTGTTATATACGATTGCGAGAAATCGATCGATTAACTATGCCAAGAAGTTCTCCACGGTAAAAGAATCCGGAACGGACGATATGGGAACTTATAGAGAAGAAGGACAAAGTTTCGAAAGAAAAACGGAACTTTCCGACTTAGAATCCAGATTGATGGATTGTTTGGACGACTTAGAAGAAGGAGAAAGATACGCTTTAGTATTAAAGAATATAGAAAAATACACGTTGGCTGATATTGCAGATATCATGGGGATCTCGATTGCAACTGCATCTAGATTGGTTGTGAAAGCGACCGGAAAGCTCGTAGAGATCGCAAAAAATAAACAAATTCTGCCGATGGACTAATACTAAGAAGACTGTTGAAGGGAAGAATGGACGAAAATTTCGAACATAAAATTAGGAAGGCGATCGAAGGTGAGAAGAACGAATACAGTTCTTCTATCGATAAATTGTCCGATATGCTTTCCAAATCTTGGGTTTCCCCTCCTTCAAATATATCTTTCGAAGAAATTTACGAAAAGGCCCAAGCTTCTAAGGTTATTAGCTTTAAAAAACCGTTATTATATACTATTGCTTCTGCAGCTGCAATCTTGATTGGAGCATTCAGTTTTCTTATTTTACGAAATCCTAAAGCACCTCCGATCAAGAATGAACTCGGAATATCGGTAACTAAAATTATCGGTAAAGGATATTTATTCTCTTCAGATTCCGATAAACTTTTAGCCTTAAACGAAGGTGAATCGGTAGGTTCAGGCCAGATCTTGAAAACCGAGCCCGGATCTAAACTTTTCCTAAGCATTGCAAAGGGAGAAGGTATGATCTTGGAAGAATCTACAGAGCTTGAGATCATGAAAGAAGGAAAACAATCTTTCCGACTTCGTAATGGAAGCATCTTAGTTCATCTGCACAAGAATCTTAAAAAAGACGAATTTAAGATCATAACCGAAACAGGTTTGGTAGAAGTTAGAGGAACAAAATTCGAAGTTAAAGAAAGTTTGAAAGAAGGAACTATTGTCTCTGTTTTAGAGGGAAGGGTAGCTGCAAAGAGTATCACTGAACCGAATCGCGGAGAGCAAGTTTTGCAACCAGGCCAAAAAATCCGCTTAGAGGCAAAAGGGTTTCAACGTACTTTTCTATCTTCTGCAGAACAAAAGGACCTTGGGTTTAAATTTTCGGAACTTCATGTGGATGAGATTGCAAGGAGCTCTGAAAAATCTTTCTCCAATAAGGATGATCTGTTTAACGAATACCAAAGATTGGAGAGGGTCATCCTTTCCAACGGTGAAACGTTAGAAGGTGTAATCGTCGACATGGACGAAAATTTTATGTATTTGCAAACCCTCGAAAAGGAAATAAAAATCCAAAGAGATTCAGTTATGGAGGTGATTCAACTTCGCTAAAAATGAATTATTTTTGACATGTGGAGAATTTTAAAGAAATTCTACCAAAGAAGGCTAATTCCCATGTCTGAAGAAACAGCACACCCCTCCGCAAAGACCCCTCGTTATAAAAGACATCTTGCCAATTATTTGATCGATAAGGACTTCCAATTAAGGTTTTTCTTAAATTTCTCTTTATTGTTTATCTTCGGGTTACTTCTTACTCTCGGGTTTTTATTTTGGATCCATTCTACTAAGTACGACAAAGGGGTCGTTTTCAGACTTCGCGAAGATACTGTTAAAGTATATCAAAAAGGATTTGAGATAGTTAACGGAGAAGAGAAGGATAAGTTCGTGGAGAAGGAACTTGCTCTTCCGGATTACGATCATGGTCTGGATCTTTTTTCGATCCAATTTAAAGGAATTCTACTATTCTCCATGTTGTATCTTCTTCTTTCTGCGATATTTGTCTTGTTCTATTCCCATAAGATGGCCGGGCCAATCTATAATATTAAGAAGAATTTAAAATTGCTACTGGAAGGTAAAGACGTAGACAAGATCCGGATCCGAAGTGGTGACGAGTTTCAGGATCTTGCCGATCTTTTGAATGAGTTGATCGACAAAAAGATCCACGGTAAGAAGAATTAATAGGGGGATTTTGTCGTACCTTCGACTTATCCATCTTCTTATCTTAGCTTTCTAAATTTGAATAGCCATTTTAAAGAGTTCTTGAAACATGCAGAACGTGTATGAAGGATATACTCGTTTCGGAAACTTTTCATAAATTATATAATTCCGATTCGAGAAAAATGGATAAGCTTTCGGATGAAAGCGTTAATCTCGTATTAACTTCACCTCCTTATCCCATGGTAGAAATGTGGGATGATCTCTTCAAAAGCTGGGATAAAAACACTAAGAATGCTCTTTCCAAAAACTTAGGAAACGAAGCATTCGAGGCGATGCATTTGCAACTGGATAAAGTCTGGGGCGAATGCTTTCGTGTTTTGAAAGAAGGAGGGATCCTTCTAATCAACATAGGGGATGCCACTCGAAGTATTGGAGGCGAATTTAGTTTGTTTTCGAATCACTCCAGGATTTTACAAGCTTGTCGTAACTTCGGCTTTACTTCGCTACCAGATATTCTTTGGAGAAAGCAGACTAATTCCCCAACTAAGTTTATGGGTTCAGGAATGTACCCAGTAGGCGCCTATGTTACCTATGAGCATGAGTATATTTTGATCCTTCGTAAAGGAGGATTGAGAAAGTATTCGAAATCCGAGACGGAGATCCGACGAAATAGCGCCTTTTTCTGGGAGGAAAGGAATGTTTGGTTTTCGGATGTTTGGGATCTAAAGGGTGAAAGGCAGATTTTTAAGGATGTCGGAGCTTCGCGAGAAAGGACCGCGGCGTTTCCTTTGGATTTCGCCTATCGATTGGTGAACATGTTCTCTATAAAGGGTGATACAGTTTTAGATCCATTTTTAGGAACAGGAACTGCATCATTGGCGGCTCTTCTTTCTTCCAGAAATAGCCTCGGATATGATGTAGATCAGGGAATTCTTGAGATTTCTAGGAAGAAGCTACTTGCTGCTGTAAATGTTTCGTCGAAGATACTACAAAACAGACTACAAAGCCATCTTGATTTTATTTCAGATCGAAAGAAGCAAAAGAAAGAGATTTCACATACGAATAAGCATTATGGATTTCCAGTAGTCACTTCTCAGGAGACAGAATTGACCTTCGAATTAGTAGATTCTTCACTTGAGATTGAACATTTCTCCTTGAAAGCTCATTATTCTCCATATAATCTACAAAACTCTTCTAAAAAGTAAGTTTCAAATTGTTGCTATTCTAATGGATCTAGTAGATCTTATTACAGCTTTATTGAATAAATTAGTGTTATAGGAAAGACCTTCGTATGAAAAACCAAGCACTTGTATTTGCTCTCATCATTTTCTCGACCTTATTTGCCTTGCCTTCTTCTTTACTCGCAGAAGAAGAAATTGCGATCGTACTATTCGTTGTAGGGGATGTTTCCGGAACTCAAGAAGGGAAAAGGGTAAGTCTCAAGAAGAATTCTATCTTGAAAAAGCAAGATGAACTTGAAACGAAAGAAGGGAAAGTCGATCTTCAAATCGGTCCTTCCGTAGTTGTTCGCATTGCGGCTTTCACCAAAGTAAAAATTGCTGAACTAAGTTCCGACAAAAAAGCAAATAAATCAAAATTGGAACTCGTTTCCGGCAAGGTATTTGCCCGGGTAGATAAAGGATCTAAGAAAGAAGATTTTACAATTACTGCGCCTTCTTACAACGCTGGCGTTCGAGGAACGCAATTTGTAGTTTGCGAAGAGAATGAAGCTCAACGCAAAGAAAATCCTGATCACGAAGATTCCGATGTTCCAAATGGAATTTTCGTGAAAGAAGGAGAAGTCGGAGTAACGACAGAAAATGGAAAGAACTTCCCGTTGAAGCAAGATGAAGAAG
Organism: Leptospira saintgironsiae; assembly: GCF_002811765.1. Lineage (NCBI taxonomy): Bacteria > Pseudomonadati > Spirochaetota > Leptospiria > Leptospirales > Leptospiraceae > Leptospira > Leptospira saintgironsiae. The sequence continues at coordinate 156,508 of NZ_NPDR01000005.1, forward strand.
CAATAATATCTCCTCAGGGTCTTCTGAAACAACCTTTGGAAGAATTTATGCGCGAGAAAATGAAGATTTTAGATGGCTTTAAGAAGATTATGGAAGAGAATTATAAAATTCTTAGAGATCAAAAACTTCAGAACCAGGAATTATTAAATCAAACTAAGCAGGATATATGATTTATCCTACTGTAGTAACTTCGACAAAATAAAAAATCCTCACGCACTAACTCCGGATTATTTTAGTCGGGTGGCCTAGGAAATTCGCCCTCGAAAGGGATCTCCAAATTGGCGTTAGGCCTCATATTCAATGGTCAGATAGGGAGACATAATTATACCTAAAAAAGCACTGATTTTTGCTTGAAGAAATCAAGATATCTTGATATCTTGTGAGAAGGCTTTGAAAATGTCATTAAAGGATGTGTCTTTAGGAAGAGAATCTGTCGAAACTTACTCCGATTCAATTCTCGTTCCGCCTTCTGCGGCAAAAGGGACTTTTCAAGATCGAGATATTCTACTCGCGATAAAGGCATTATCTGATGAAACCCGAATTCGGGTTCTTCGGATACTCTCTGTTGCTCCTCTCAATGTTCAGGAGATAACAGAAGTTTTAGACATGGGCCAATCCAGAATCTCTAGGCACTTAAAGATCCTCGCAGATGCCGGATTCCTGACATTTCAACGCGAAGGTTCTTGGGTATATTATAGCCCTAAGGTCTCGAACGACGATTCGCAGGATTTTTCTGCCAGGTTTCATACGCTTCTTTTGGATTTTGAAGAGAGCCTTCCATATTCAGAACAAGATTTAGTTAAGACTAAAGATATCCTTAAACAGAGAGATCTGAAAAGGTCAAAATATTTCGATGATGTAGCCCAGAATTGGGAAAGCATTCAAAGCGATGTTCTGGATCCGGTATTATATCGTAATAAGATTCTAGACTTACTTCCAGAACATTCTCGTCGGATCTTAGACCTTGGATGTGGTCCTGGTGGCTTAATTCCTTACTTGTTGATGAAGAGTCAGGAAGTTATTGGGATCGATTCTTCTGAAAAGATGATTAAAGAGGCAAAGAGTTCCTTTTTAAATAATTCCCAAGTACATTTGCTCACGTCCGAGATTGAAACTTTGCCTGAAGATCTAGTTCAGTCTGCAGATTCTGTCGTAGCTTCGATGGTCTTACACCACCTTTCTAACCCACCTCAGGCTATGAAAGAAATTCATAAAGTACTAAAGGACGATGGCGTTTTCATCATCGTAGATCTAAAAAAACACAATCAAGAAATCATGCGTGATAATTTCGCTGACTTATGGCTCGGATTCGAGTCGGAACTTCTCACAGATTGGTTGAACCACACCGGCTTTAGCCTTGAATCTATCGAAGAAGTGGAATCTCAGAAATACTTCAAAGTATTAATAATTAAAGCTAAGAAAAGAGGAGGACTTTAATGTCCGCTACAATACAAGAAAAAGGTTTAAAATATAAGGTTAAAGACATTTCTCTCGCGGACTGGGGTCGCGAAGAAATCATTCTGGCTGAAAAAGAAATGCCAGGTCTGATGTCCTTACGCAAAGAATATAAGGGGAAACAACCTCTGAAAGGCGCGCGTATCGCGGGTTCCCTTCACATGACTATCCAAACTGCAGTTCTGATCGAAACTCTGACTGAGCTTGGAGCAGAAGTTCGTTGGTCTTCTTGTAATATCTTCTCCACTCAAGATCATGCGGCAGCTGCTATCGCAAAAACCGGAGTTCCTGTGTTCGCTTGGAAAGGTGAAACGGAAGAAGAATACTGGTGGTGTGTAGAGCAGACTATCTTCTTCGATGGAGGAAAAGGGCCGAATATGATCTTGGACGACGGTGGTGATCTTACCATGTATGTTCATGAGAAATATCCTCAACTTCTCGCTGAGATCAAAGGAGTTTCTGAAGAAACTACTACAGGAGTAAAAGGTCTCGAAAAACTCCTCAAAAAAGGTGAATTGAAACTTCCTGCGATCAACGTAAACGATTCTGTTACTAAGTCCAAATTCGACAACTTATACGGTTGTAGAGAATCCTTGGCAGACGGTATCAAACGTGCAACTGACGTTATGCTTGCTGGAAAAGTAGCTCTCGTTTGCGGATACGGAGACGTTGGAAAAGGTTCTGCTGCTTCTTTACGCAATTTTGGCGCTAGAGTGATCGTTACTGAGATCGATCCTATCTGTGCTCTTCAGGCAGTAATGGAAGGATACCAAGTTCTAAGAGTAGAAGATGCGATTGAATTCGTGGATCTTGTAGTAACTGCGACCGGAAACGACGACATTATTTCCCTTGAACACATGAAAGCAATGAAAGACGGCGCGATTCTTTGCAATATCGGACACTTCGACACTGAGATCCAAATGTCCAGATTGAACGCAGAGAAAGGTGTAGTGAAGAAGGAAATTAAACCTCAGGTAGACAAATATACTTTCGAGAATGGTAGATCAATTATCGTTCTTGCAGAGGGTCGTTTAGTGAACCTTGGTTGTGCAACTGGCCACCCATCTTTCGTAATGTCCTGTTCTTTCACGAACCAAGTATTGGCTCAGATCGAACTTTGGAACAATAAGTACGAAATCGGTGTCTATAGATTACCTAAACAATTAGATGAGAAAGTTGCAGCGTTACATTTGGAGCAATTAGGAGTTCGCCTAACCACATTAAACGCTAAACAAGCTGAGTATATCGGAGTACCGGTAGAAGGTCCGTATAAACCGGAACACTACCGCTATTAATTGATAAAGGAGAGGCCGTGGCATACGTAGTAACTGAACCCTGCGTTGGGTGTAAAATTACTTACTGTGCTGCTGCTTGTCCTGTAGAAGCTTTCCGAGAAGGAAACGATTACTTAGTCATAGATCCGGATATTTGCATCAATTGTAATGATTGTTTGAGAGAATGTCCGGTGAATGCCATTTTCCCGGAGGATGAGGTGCCGGTGATATGGAAAGATTGGATCGTTTTGAACAAAAAAGAATCGAGAATGTTACCGATGATCAACGATCTTAAAAAACCTCTTTTAGATAAACACTGCAATATTAAAGAATTATGAAACATAAATTTCCCACATATACAAATCCCAAAGCACAAGAGCTTTTGAAATTATTAGAAGAGCGGATACTTGTTCTTGATGGAGCAATGGGAACCATGATCCAGAGGTATAGTCTGGGAGAAGAAGACTTCCGAGATGAAAGACTCAAAGATCATCCTTCTGCACTAAAGGGAAATAACGATCTACTTGTGATCACTAAACCTGAAGTGATCGAAGAAATACATTATAAGTTTTTGGAAGCGGGGGCGAATATATTAGAAACGAATACATTCAGCTCCAATAGAATTTCTCAAGCAGATTATAATGCAGAAGCCTACGTAGATGAATTAAACAGAAAAGCAGTTAAGGTTGCTCGTGCTGCAATGGAAAGGTTCGCCAAAACCCATCCTGACCAACCATTATTCCTTGCTGGATCTATAGGACCTACAACCAGAACAGCTTCTCTTTCTCCGGATGTGAATAACCCTGCATTCCGTGCGGTAACCTTCGACGAATTGGTAGAAACATTTTACGAGCAAGTGAGAGCGCTTGTGGAAGAGGGAGTCGATATTCTTCTTTCCGAAACAAACATCGATACCTTAAATCTAAAAGCGATTATTGTAGCTATTGAAAATGTATTCAAAGATTTGAATGTAAGAATTCCCGTGTCTCTTTCTGTTACGATCACTGACGCTTCGGGAAGAACTTTGTCAGGACAAACAATCGAGGCATTCTATAATTCCATCTATCATGCAAATCCTCTCTCTGTAGGGATTAATTGTGCCTTGGGCGCAGGGGAGATGAGACCTTATATAGAAGAATTGTCCAGGATCTCAGGTTGTTATATTAGTTGTTATCCGAATGCAGGTTTGCCTAACGCATTTGGAGGCTATGACCAAACTCCTGAAGAATTTGGAAACTTCTTGGACGATTTTTCCAATCAAGGTTGGTTGAATATTGCAGGAGGATGTTGTGGAACTACTCCTGCTCATATTAAAGAAGGTGCTAAAGCCGTCCAAGGTAAAAAGCCTAGGATCATACCGGAGATAGAAGGAAAAACCAGATTATCCGGATTAGAACCTTTGAATATAGATGAAACAACCGGTTTCGTCTTAATAGGAGAAAGAACTAACGTAACAGGTTCTCCTAAATTCAAAAAACTGATCTTAGAAGGAAACTTTGAAGAAGCAGTGTCAGTTGCTTTACAACAGGTAGAAGCAGGCGCAAACGTTATCGATATAAACTTCGACGAGGCACTTTTAGATGGAGAAGCCTCGATGAAAGAGTTCTTAAACTTGATCGCAGTTGAACCTGATATCGCGAAAGTTCCTTTTATGGTGGACAGTTCCAAATGGTCCGTTTTGGAAACTGGATTAAAATGTATCCAAGGAAAACCGATCGTAAACTCCATCTCCTTAAAAGAAGGAGAAGAGAAGTTTTTACAACAGGCAAAAACAGTTAAGATGTACGGTGCTTCCGTCATTGTAATGGCTTTCGATGAGCAAGGCCAAGCTGCTACTAAAGACGATAAGGTCCGAATTTGTAAACGAGCTTATGATCTATTAGTGGAAAAGGCGGACTTCTCTCCGTTTGATATCATCTTTGATCCGAACATTCTCACTGTCGGAACTGGAATAGATGAACATAATAACTATGCAGTCGATTTTATAGAAGCGATCAAAGAGATCAAAGTTGTTTGCCCAGGTGCAAAGATCAGCGGCGGTTTAAGTAATATCTCCTTCTCTTTCCGCGGAAATAACCCAGTAAGAGAAGCAATGCACTCCGCATTTTTATTCTATGCGATCAAGGCCGGAATGGATATGGCGATCGTAAATGCAGGTATGCTTGCAGTTTATGAAGAAATTCCTAAAGATCTTTTAGAAAGAGTAGAGGACGTTCTCCTGAATAGAAGACCGGATGCTACCGAAAGATTAATCGATTTTGCTGAATCAGTTAAGTCCGGTGAGAAGGCTGAGAAAAAAGAAGAAGCCTGGAGAGAAGGGACAGTAGAGCAAAGATTAGAATATTCTTTAGTAAAAGGAATTGTGGAATATATAGACCAAGATACGGAAGAAGCAAGGCTTAAATATGACCGACCTCTTCAGGTGATCGAAGGTCCTTTAATGGACGGAATGAGAGTTGTGGGCGATCTGTTTGGATCCGGAAAAATGTTCCTTCCTCAAGTTGTCAAAAGTGCAAGGGTGATGAAAAAATCAGTATCTTATCTTCTCCCTTTCATGGAAGAAGATAACAACAAAGATGCTCAGGCTTCCACAAAACAAAAATTCCTAATAGCCACAGTGAAAGGTGACGTTCATGATATCGGTAAAAATATCGTGGCCGTTGTGCTTGCTTGTAATAATTATGAAGTGATTGACCTTGGGGTGATGGTCCCTTGTGAGAAAATTCTGGAAGAAGCAAGAAAAGAGAAAGTAGATATCATTGGATTGTCTGGTCTCATTACTCCTTCACTAGATGAGATGGTTCATGTCGCTTCTGAAATGAAAAGGACAGGTTTCGATATTCCTTTATTGATTGGAGGAGCTACTACAAGTTCGGCTCATACTTCCGTAAAAATTTCTGAAAAATATGACCAACCAGTGGTCCACGTAATTGATGCTTCCAGAGTTGTGAACGTTGTCGCAAAACTTTTGAGTCCTTCTTTGAAACCAGATTATATAAAACAGATTAAAGAAGAACAAAAGATCCAAAGGGAAATTTATTTTAATACTAGAAGCGATCGTAAACTTGTTTCTATTGAAGATGCCAGAGAAAATAAATACGTTACCGATTGGAATGTGACTAAGGTAGCTAAACCGAATTTTGTAGGAGTTCGAGTTTTTGATAACGAGATCTCTTTGGAAGAATTGGTTCCTTATATTGACTGGTCTCCATTCTTCCAAGCTTGGGAATTAAAAGGACGTTATCCTTCTATTCTTGAAAGTGAAACTTACGGTAAACAAGCCAAAGAATTATTCAAAGACGCTCAAAAATTATTAGAAGATATCATTTCTAATAAAAGATATACAACCCGAGGGGTGATCGGCGTCTTCCCCGCAAATAGTGTAGGCGACGATATTGAAGTTTACGAGGATGAAACGAGAACAAATATTAAAACTGTTTTCCATACTCTTCGCCAGCAGATCAGCAAAGAAGAAAAAGATGAACCTAATTATTGTTTGGCGGACTATATAGCTCCTAAAGAAAGCGGAGTCGCGGATTATATCGGCGGTTTTGCAGTTACTGCTGGTCATGGAGTAGAGGCGTTTGCTTCTATCTTTGACTCTAACCTGGACGACTATAATTCCATCATGGCAAAGGCCTTGGGCGATCGTTTTGCAGAAGCTTTTGCCGAATATATGCACCTTAAGATCCGAAAAGAGATTTGGGGTTACGTTGCCGATGAAAATCTTTCTACCGAAGAATTGATCCGGGAACGTTATCAGGGGATTCGTCCTGCTGCGGGTTACCCTGCAAGTCCTGACCATACTGAAAAGAGAACCTTATTCGATCTATTGGAAGTGGAGAAGAATACAGGGATCACTCTCACGGAACATTTTGCAATGATGCCAGCGAGTTCAGTAAGTGGTTTATATTTTGCTCATCCGGATGCTAAATATTTCGCAGTGGCGAAGATCAATAAGGACCAAATCCAGGAGTATGCAAATAGGAAAGGAATGACCGTTTCCGAAGTAGAAAAATGGCTTTCCCCGAATTTAGCTTATGACCCCCAAGAGGCGGTTTCCAGAGTCTAATCTTTGATGAAACGATTTGTCGAAGTTACTACGAATCCGGTTCATTCTGAATACCAGGATGAATCGGAGCCTGGAACAGAGTTTCCATTCCATCCTTGGTTGGCATCTAAGATTAGGGAGAAGCTGGGAAGGGAAGACCTACGCTTAAGGTTGAGCGAGATCAGCTGTGAAGAAGTCGCCTGTCCTGTAATGGAAACTAGAATCGAGGTCGTAGATACTACATCCGGTAAAACTACGACATTATTGAGATTTGGCAGAAAGAAAGAACAAATTAACAAACTGGATCTGCAGCTCTCCTTTCAGAAAATGCAAATTCTGTAGTATCTTCGACTCAATTCAAAACAAATCCAGAAATTACCTTCTCAAAGTTTGCTTTCTCTTTCTCGAACTGACTTTCTAAGGTGAAAGTAGAGAATTGAACGGAACCGAAATTCCCACTAGCTAAAAAAGAATAAAAAATAAATCTAAGGCCTTTGATCTGAGCTGTATAGGTTACGATCTTCCCCACGACTCCGTTAACGGAACAATCTTCAATATTAACGATCCTTGCCTCCGGATCTGTTTTAATTACATTCAATAAAACTAATTCAGGAAATGAATCTATAGGGATTTCTAAACCTTCGTAGATTACCATTGCGTTTCCGGTTCTTGCTTGGTTTACAAAATGGAATTCTGCGAACTCGTGACTTTCAGTTATGTTAGTCCATAAAGTTGGATTATAAAAAACGGAATATAATCCTGATTTACTTTTGAGAAGGTTTGTTTGGTCGGTTCCTTTTAGGATAAGTCTGGCCGAGTTTAATTTTTTAGAAGGATCCGGTTTAGGTTCAGGTGAGTACTGCCAGGTGAAGTTTTCTTTAAGGACTACCTTCTTTCCTGTTTTGGTATAAACTACTTCGTCGGCGAATGTAGCAGTTGCGGCACAGAATAAGATTAGAAACTTGATTTTTTTCATAGGCCTTCTCCTGGCTTTGAAAGATTTAATAAGGACCGGCGAGATTATATTAGGAAAATGTGATCTTTATTTTTGTAAACTAGGGGAACTATCCGAAAATTTGTATTTCACTCCAAGCATACCTTGGATTTCCGGAGTGAGTAATCCGTCTGTATTTGGGAAAGGTTGATGAAGAGGTAAACGTACTAAACCTTCGAAACTTAAATTTTTTGTGGAGATTGAAAATCCAGGATTTACGTAATATTCGTAACCTTGTTGCCATCCTCTGAAAGCTTGAGGAGTATCGATTTGCAAAAGACTTTTATCATTAAATCTTTTTATTCCGGACACTTGTAGGAAAAAATCCATCTTATTCAAGTTACTTGAATTAGAGATCAACGAGTAACTGATCCCGATGGACGATTTTGCAGATTCAGGGATCGCCAAACCTACGTTATTTCCTGCCATTCTCCAGCCTAAATCCATTTGGATCCCAGCTCTTCCGAGCAAATATCCGAAGAGTAAATTTCCAGCTTGGTTGTCTAAACCTCTGGAAAGATTGGAACCTAAACCAGGTATAACTGAAGAAGTAGCTCTCACATCTGTCAAACCATCGAACGCCCTTCTTTCAGTATTAGCTCCTACATATGCCTCGGATTTATTATCCTTGTTTTGGCCCATGCTCATTGCCATTACAAAAACTTCTTCTCTTCCGAGAGAAGGATACAGAGCAAAAAATTCTCTCTTTTGTAAAAGTATTCTAGGCTGGTTTGGTAATTTATTAGGAAGTCCAGGAATAGAATTAAAAGATGCGGATGATGACTCGGTCGGGATATATTCCTGAAACACTTTCATTTCATAAGGATATTTGAATGTAAGAGAAGAGAAAAATTGGACCTTATGTTCTTCCTTCTCTACCTCTGCTCCAGAACTTTCCTTTTGGGAAAATAGAGCCTTATTTTTGGAAAAGTTGTCGAAAGAATCCCAGAAAAAAGTAGAACTGTTCTCTCCGTATATTACGGACAGGCTCGCTACAAAAGGAAAAATCACCTGTAAGAGGGAAGGGAAGGCCTTTCTAAAAAACGAGCGCTTACGTTTAGGAAGAGATTTGGAATCATATGTCATCTTCTCGGTTCTCATCCTATATTTATTGATATATGACGGAATATTCTTCTTTGCCAATGATAATTCCGTCATATTTACCAAAAAATAAGACCTTCTATAATTTACTCGGAATCGGTAAAAATGAACACAAACATCAGAAATTTCGGACCTTGCAAAATTGAAAGTCCAGCTGCTTATGAATATTACACTGGAGATGAATCCAAGGTGGTTTTCAAGACAGTATTCGAAACAGAAGAGAGCTGGAGGGAATATATAGGAGAAGGTGCCGAATTTTTCGAACAAGCTGGTCCCAGAAAGAAGATCTACTTCGACCCAAAAGAAGTGACTGCTGGGATCGTGACCTGCGGGGGGCTTTGTCCAGGGATCAATGACGTGATCCGAGGTATTGTAATGGAATTAAATTATAGATACGGGGTAAAACGTATCCTTGGATTTCCATACGGCTACCAAGGCCTTGTCAAAAAATTTGATCATAAGCCCATGGAGCTGAATCCGGAAAACGTTGCCCATATAGGAAGGGATGGGGGTACTATTCTCGCTTCTTCCAGAGGAAACCAAAACGCTTCTGACATGGTTGATAGGCTTTCTTTATATGGCGTTAAGATGTTATTCTGTATCGGAGGAGATGGCACTTTAAGAGGAGCAAAGGAAATCGTAAGAGAGATAGACAGAAGAGGAGAAGAGATCTCTGTCATCGGAGTTCCTAAAACGATAGATAACGATATCAATTATGTGCAAAAAACTTTCGGATTTTCCACAGCCTTCTCTAAAGCAATGGAAGCAGTAGAATGTGCCCATGTGGAAGCAAAAGGTGCACCGAATGGGATTGGAGTAGTGAAACTAATGGGAAGACATTCCGGTTTTATAGCAGTGAATGCTGCTCTAGCTTCTCAAAACGTAAATTATTGTCTGATCCCTGAAGTGGATTTTGATCTGAAAGGGAAAGGTTCCTTCTTAGATGTTTTAAAAAATAGGATCTTAACTAGAGAACATGCAGTAATCATTGTGGCAGAAGGTGCAGGGCAAAAGTTTTTTGGAAAAACGGAAGAAAGAGATGCATCCGGAAATTTAAAATTAGGCGATATAGGCGTTTATCTCAAAAATTCCATCCAGGACTTCTTCAAAGCGGAGAAGATAGAAGTGAATGTAAAATATATAGACCCAAGTTATATCATTCGTTCTATTCCTGCAAATCCTGAGGATTCTATTTTCTGCGGATTTTTAGCACAGAATGCAGTGCATGCTGCTATGGCAGGTAAGACAGATATAGTGATTGGAATGTGGAATAATGTGTTTACTCATCTTCCGATTGATATCGCTATCCAAGAAAGAAAAGTGCTTCAACCTACTAAGAGTACTTTGTGGAGAACGTTACTAGCTTCTACAGGACAGCCTGCTCATATGGTGGCAGAATAGTATTATAATCGGGTAAGTTCCGAGATCAAATAGATACCAGGTTGATCGGATTATAAAATCCTAATTGAGTCGGACCATTACTAAAGTGTAATCGTCATGAGGATCCGCTTCTCCTCTGAATGCGTCAGTAGTGTCCAGGATCAGTTCTTTTAGATTTTCCACGGGCATGTCCCCGTTTCTTTCTATTAGTTTTGCGAGATTTTCCAAAGAATACATTTCTCCGGTTTCGTTTGTGGTCTCGCTCACTCCATCAGTGTATAGAACTAGAAGATCTCCAGGTTGGTATTCTACTTCATGTTCTTCTACCTCTGATTCTTTGATCCCTAGAGGCATTCCTTTTCCGGAGAGAAGTAGTACCTTCTTCTCCTTAGCTTTATATAATAACTGCTCGTTATGACCCGCGCTAGAATAACGTATTCTTTTTTTAAGCATATTTATGCGGGTCAGCATCACAGTGACGAACATAAAATAACCGGACTTCTCTTGGATGATCCGATTCGCTCCCATAAGACTGATACTTGTAGAAGAGTTACGTGCCACTTCACCAGCAATAATCGTTTTGGAAAATTCCATAAACAATGCGGCAGAGATCCCTTTTCCGGAAACGTCCGCGATCAGGATACTTACTTCGTCAGGATTATGATAGATTAGATCATAAAAATCCCCACCGATCTCTTTAGATGCGGTATAAGAAGTTTCGATCTCCAAAAGATGCATCTTCTTAGGGATATTAGGCAGAGAGTTGAGCTGTATCTGAGAAGCAATCTGCATATCTCTTCTGATAGAGGTTAACTTCTCTTTTTGATTTTTTGCCAAAAGACTATTATAAGCTTCTGCAATTTGGTTGGAGATTGTACTTAAGATAGAAAGATCTTGGTGAGAAAAACTGTCTCCGCTCATCTTATCCGCAGCATTCAAAACGCCAATGATTGTGCCGTCCTGACGAATTGGAACGGAAACGAATGATCTAGTCTTATAACGATTCGGTGTAAGAAGGTCTGGATTGATATCAGTTTGTCCCTGAACTAAGATCGCTTTCCCTTGGGATAAAATTTCATTCAAGATCCCTCTGGATTCATCCACAAGATGGGATTCTTCTTCCAAACTGAACCCGATAGACTTAGAAAGTTCGAATGCTTTCGTTCTAGGATTTTGGAAGATTAAAGAAACTCTTTCTGCCCCTAAAACATCAGAGATTGAGTTTACTGTCAGATTTAAGAACTGATCCAACTCGCTGATATTGGAGATCGCCTGGCTGATTTGGTAGAGACAATCCAATTCTCGCGCACGATCTTTCAGATCTCGGATTAGTCTTCTGTTCCTGATCGCAATCGCTGCAAGATCAGAAAGATATTCCAATATTTTAATATCTTTATTTGTAAATTCAGGCCTTTCTAAAGAGTTAACTGCTTCCAGAACTCCTTGGATCTCTCCTTGTGCCTTCATCGGAACGCAGATCAGGTTCTTAGTGGTGAATCCAACTGCGTCATCTATGTTTCTATAAATTCTTGGATCGGTTTCTGCATCGTTTACGATGACTGGTTCCAGACTTTCTAGTACCATTCCGGCGATCCCTTTTCCTCTAGGGACTTTTAATTCAGTGAGGGATTCTCCCTTATCACCTTTTGCAACTTGGAATACTAGACAATCTTCGTCCGGATCATAGAGTAGAAGGGAACATCCTTCTGTATTGAGTACATCTTTTGTGGTTTCTATTATAATTCCCAAAAGTTCTTCCAGATCATCGGTGGAGTTGATCCTGGCAGTAATGTCTGAAATAAGAGCTAAGGAGAGCTGTTTGAAACTCATTTGGTCCGGGAATACTTCTTTTTTTGAGGGATTTTCAAATCGGAGGGCTTATTCCAGCCCAAATCCTACTCCTGTCAAGGAGATTCGAAACTTTCCATTTATTCGATCAAGGAACCGATCCCTTGATCAGTAAAGATTTCGATCAGAATAGAATGGGGGACTCTTCCGTCAATAATATGAGTCCTTCTCACTCCTTGGTCGATCGCCGAAAGACAACATTCTACTTTAGGGATCATTCCTCCGGTGATATCTCCTTTTCGAATATAATCTTTTACTAAGGCCCTGTTCAGACCTGTTACAAGTTTTCCATCGATCAGGATCCCGCTCGTGTCCGTAAGAAGGATCAGCTTCTCCGCTTTGAGAGCGCCTGCTAATTCTCCAGCGAAAGTATCCGCGTTTATATTCAAAGATTCTCCTGATCCGGATTCGGCAACAGGAGAAATGACTGGGATAAAACCTTTTTCTTGGAGAGATAAAATGACTGTAGGATCTATTTTGTCGATCTTACCTACAAGACCCACATCGACTAGCTCGGATTTTTTACCTTCCACATCAACTTCGATCTTTGTTTTGGAAGCGACTGCTAGATTTCCGTCTTTTCCGGAAAGTCCTACTGCATTTCCACCTTCTTTATTGATCATGGAAACGATCTGTTTATTTACTTTTCCGGTGAGGACCATCTCTACTACGTCCATGGTCTCTTCGTTTGTGACCCTATGTCCATGAACGAACTCGGTTGGAATATTCAAACTATCTAAGAGTCTGTTAATCTCAGGCCCGCCTCCGTGAACGATGACCGGATGGATGCCTACGTATTTTAGAAGAACGATATCTTTTGCAAAAGATTCCTTTAAGTCGGCCTTGGCCATTGCGGCTCCACCATATTTGATAACCACAGTTTTCCCGGAGTATTTTGTAATATAGGGAAGGGCCTCCAGAATATTGTTGACCCTCTCAAAGGAATGTTCCATACCAAACAGAGAAATCGTTCCCCACTTGTACGTCGATTCGGAAATGTTTACAATTTTAATCACTGGAGGAAGTGGGGGCCTTGGCCGCGCTCTTGTTTCCGAATTAGGAAATTCCGGATATAAGATCCTAAATTGGGATCTGGTTTCTCCGGACAAACTTCATCCAAACGAAACATTCCAAAAAATAGATCTGACTTCTTCCGATGAACTGGAAAATGCCTGCAAAAATTTACAGTCAGAGGCTTCTTCCATTCGTGGATTTATACATTGTGCAGGTTACGGCGGTCCGTATCATAAAATTACGGAAGTTTCTTTAGAAGAATGGGACAGGATCTTTTCCATCAATCTTCGCTCCGCTTTTCAAATTACAAAATCGTTACTTCCAATTTTTAGCGCCCAAGAATTCGGTAGATTCGTTTATATAGCTTCTTCTTTGTCTGTGCAAGGTAGCGCTTTGTCTGTGGCTTATTCTTCTTCCAAACATGGGATCATAGGTTTTATGAAATCTATTGCAGCCGAATGGGGAGAAAAAGGAATCACATCTAACGCTGTAAGTCCTGGTTATATGGAAACCAAGATGGGAATCCAAGAAGACCAAGTGGATGATCATCGCAAAAAGATAATAGAGATGACACCTGTTAAGAAGATCGCGTCCCCGGAAGAGATCGCAAGAGTAGTGACTTTTTTAATTTCTTCCGAGTCCGGTTATATTAACGGTGCAAATTGGACAGTAGACGGAGGAATTACTTCGATTTAGTTTTCTTGGAAGAAGTTTTCGAAGTCACAGGATCTTTTCCCAAGTTCAAAAAGATCTCTCTCAATTCCTTGGTGGGATTTTCCACTTTTTCATCGATCCATAGTTCATTTGCAGAAGGAGAAGAATCAAATTTGATCTTTCTTTTTAAGATCTTTCCTCTTCTGGCAAGAAGAAGGTCCGCTTTTTTGCCGGGCTGGTACTGATTTAATAATTCCTTAAAGTTACCAGGAAGAATTCTTTTATCATCCAATGCGATCCATTCGTCGCCTAAATTGATATCCGTTTCTTTTACGGATTTGGAGAGAAGGATCTTACTTACGATCATTCTTCCTCTTTCTTCTTTTACTCTAAATCCAGGTTCAATTTTAGGTTTAGAAGCAGTTCTTTCCACACCGATCAAATGTAGATACTTCTCCACAGGAATACGTTTTGGATCCACGATATAAGGATCGAATTCCAGTTTTAAATCCAGGCCCGTAACCTTCTTCGCAGTTTGAAAAAATTCGGCCTTGGTAAATCCTCTTTTTTTCTCCTGATGGTATTGTTTGTTCAATGCGATCATGATATCCACCAAGGATTTTTTGCCCTTGGTTTCTTTCAGGATATAAAGATGCATACTCAAAGATAGAATGGCACCTTTCGTATAATAAGAGATGCCTGTGTTTGCAAAATTTGGGTCGAATGGACGATTATAATATTTAGTCCAAGCAGTAAAACTGGAATCTTCTAAACTCATCCAGGATTCACCTAAGGATTCTTCTAACTCCTGCATATCCTTCCAAAGTTTATTCAAATATTGCTGAGTAGAATAAGTTCCACATAGAAGAAGAAAATAAGCATCGAAGAAGCTAGTAATTCCTTCCGCGATCCATAATTCTTTTGTTAAGTTTGGCTTTTGGTAATCGAAAGGGCCAAGTGCAATCGGACGAATTCTTTTCACATTCCAATGATGGAAATATTCATGGGATAAAAGTTCTAAAAGAGTTCTATAATTATCAGGATTAGACCATCCATTTGGATCGAATTGGTTGATACTAGAATTGAGATGTTCCAATCCTCCATATAGATTATCGCTCATGTCCAAAACGAATAGATAATATTGATTCTCCGTTCCACCCATCAATTTGATCTGGGTTTCTACAATAGTCGCGAGATCTTTTGCGATCTTCTTCTTATCTTTTGTTTCGATATCGCCTAGGATGACTAGATCGAATTCACATCCTTCTACGCTGAAATTGAGCTGTTTTTCGTTTGTAAGAAGAATCGGTGAGTCAAAAAATTCATCAAAATTCTTTGCCTTCCAAGTTTGTTTGGAGGCTTCCTTCTTTTTTAATCCTGTGTAACAAAAACGAAAAGGTGATAGATTCTTCCAAGTTAGTTTAGGTTCCAGATCTAAACGATCTTTAGGATACAAAAATGTAGCAGGTGGATGTACTAGAATAAAATCGCTTGTGAAATAATTTGTTCGAACTGTGTGTTCGAATCCGTAAATTATATAAGAAATTTTGAATGTTTCTCCCTTAGAGGAAACTTTCCAAGTGTTTAGATCTGTTTGTTCTATACTCCAGCCTGGTTTGGATTGAACAAAATGAATTTGGTGAATTGATTTAGAATAATCTCGGATCTTATAAGAGCCAGGGGACCAATTCGGAATACAAAGAAATGTTTCTTGTTTGTCTGGGTGGACTTCCATTTCCACCTTTAATAAATGTCTATGCGGTTGGTATGTATCTAGAGTATATTTTACGATCACGCCTTAGGCACCGGCCTCTTTTAAGATCTCCTCTAAAGTTTCGGCAACTGTTTTAGTAGGATCTACTTTTCTCCATACTTTGCGAATGGTTCCGTCAGGTCCTACTAAAAAGCTGTCTCTGGAAAGTCCCTTGAACACTCTACCTTGCCATTCTTGGTCTCCATAAACTCCTAAAGGACCGCTCAAAGTTTGTTTCGGATCGGATAGAAGAGGGAAACTCAAATTGAACTTGTCAATAAATTGTTTATGACTATCCAAAGAGTCGGAACTGATCCCATAGACCTTTGCTCCAGCCTGTGTGAACTTTTCCAGATTGTCTCTATAAGAGCAGGCTTGTTTTGTACAACCCGGGGTATCGTCTTTTGGATAAAAATACAATAAGGTCCAAGAACCGCTTGAGTCTTTCGGTAGATTTACTGTGTTTCCGGTTGAGCTGGATAAACTTACTTCCGGTAATTTTTTGCCTTCCCATGAGTCGGACATAAAGTTTTCCTCCTATTTTCCCTTCCGGATAGTTTCTACCGAAAACATTCCGGGGAAAAGAAAAAATCCGTTAAAAAACTTGAAATCTCGCAGTTTTTCTCATCCAATTACTGCTGTCGAATAACGCATGGTGCAAAATCAAAAAATTCTCGCTTTACCTTTCAGATCTCTACTCTTCATTTCTTTTTTCTTATTCTCCTTTTACTCTCTGGGTTCTCAGGAAGAAGAGCCCATTCCAGGTTGGAAGGACCTGGATCTAAAAAGATTGGAATGGGAATCCGTACAAGGATTTAAACCGGAATTCAAATCAGGCTTCGAATCTACAGAACCTGGTTATTTAAAAATAGAAAAATTTCCGATCGTTCTGAACCAACTTTATAAAACTCCAGTATCCGACAAGGTCCAAGAGTTCACCATACAGACAAAATTTAATCTAAATTTCGATCCAAAGGCACAGGTGTTCTTAAGTCCGATCCGATTGTACTTAAATTTTATAGGAGAGAACTGGGAAATTTATCTGAACGGACATCTTTTGCAAAAAGAGATCCATTTGGACTCGAATGGAAAAATGCAGATCCGAAAAACTCTCCGTGATTTGGAAGTGCAGGTTGATTCCAGTATCTTACAGGCCGGGGAAAACAAACTTGTATTCCATATATTGGGAGATGCACCTGCAGTCCATCTTTCGGAAGAAGAATATCCTATACTTTCTCCTATCTTCACACCTACGAACGTGGATCTTGGATTTTATTTAGATGGTGATTATACCTTAGGAGTTGAATACGATTTTTCTAAGAAGATCGGGATCTTAATCAATTTAAGTCTAAATACGATCTATATATTCTTCGGGCTTTATCATCTTCTCATTTTTTCTAAAAGAAGAACTGATAAATACAATTTATATTTCGGGATCTTCTCTATCTCCATGGCGATATACTCGTTGAGTAGATCCACCATCATTTTTGATTTTATACAAGATAGTACTTGGATTACAAGAATTGAATATGGTTCGGTATCCTTACTTGCTCCTTTGTTCTTATTGTTTCTTCACGATTATTTTTACGGATCCACAATTCCTAATAAGGCGATACTTACCATCTCCGGATGGAGTTTTGGGATCTTCTTCTTTTCCTTTTTTGCCCCATTCCAATATTTGATGATAAGTTTGAGAGCATGGCAGATCTCCATTCTACCTTCTCTTATTTATCTATTGTACTTTATGGGGAAAGCGGTTTATCTCCGCAAAAAAGACGCATCTCTTATGGCGATCAGTATGTTCATCATCGTATTCATTTCTGGTTACGATGTTTTGGATTCAATGTTTTTCCAATCAGGGATCCGATTCACACAGTTCGCATATCTTTTATTTGTAATTTCTTTAACCACCATTCTTGCGAACAGGTTTATCGATCTGTACAAACAGTCTGAAGATTTGAATATTGAGCTCAGTCACCAGAAATTGGAATTGGCAAGACAGAAGAATGCATTCTTCCGTTTTGTTCCGATGCAATTTTTAAGTGTGTTAGGAAAAGATTCTGCGGTGGATGTGAACTTAGGCGATTCTGCATTGAGAGAGATGAGTGTTTTATTCACAGACATTCGATCTTTTACTACTATCTCAGAGAAAATGACTCCTGAAGAAAATTTCAGATTTATCAATGGTTATCTCGCCAAGATGGAACCTTTGATCCAAAAGTACGAAGGTTTCGTGGATAAGTTTATGGGAGATGCGATCCTCGCATTATTTTCCGCAGAAAGAGTGATCCATTCTGAAAATAATTGGGAAGGTAAATCTGCTGCAGATAGGGCGGTTCTTGCTGCAATTGATATGAGAAGAAGGGTCCGGGAACTCGAAGAAGAAGTTAAGGGTAATCATGGACATGTAAAAGGTGTTCGTATCGGTATCGGAATTAACACAGGAAGTTTGATGCTCGGAACTGTAGGTTCTTCTCATAGGTTAGATACAACTGTGATAGGGGATACAGTTAACGTTGCATCTCGTCTAGAAAGTCTCACAAATTTATATAAAGCAGATATACTAATTACTCAAAATACTTTGTCTAGTCTTACTATCGCAGATGACCTTGCGATCAGAGAAGTAGACTCAGTTGTGGTTAAAGGAAAAAGCCAACCTATCATCATTTACGAAATTTATGAATCAGATGATCCTCATATTCGCAAACTAAAGGATGCTACACTGGCCTTGATCTCCAGAGGGATCATTTTATATAAGGTCGGAAATTTTAAAGAAGCACTTCAGAATTTCGAGCAAGCCCTAAAAGTTTATCCAGAAGATATAGTGGCGATTTTATACAGAAAACGTTGCCAAGAATATATAGAAGCTCCTCCAGTTGGGAATTGGGTCGGAGTACAACATCTTTTGGAAAAGTAGAAGATCGTTTTTCGCTTTCCAGAAGACCAAAGGATCTTGAGAATGATCACCTATGATTTCTTATCCGGTGTACAAACTCATTCATATCCTTGGTATTTTATTCTTATTCTCCGCTTACGGTGGTCTTGCACTTCACGTATTAGGAGGAGGCACAAAAGAGAACGCTCCTAAAAAACTAATCGCTTCCGCTCATGGAATTGGTATGACACTCATACTTTTGGGCGGTTTCGGAATGTTAGCAAGAATTGGACTTTTGACTAGCTTTCCTGGTTGGGTGATTGCTAAAATTGCGATCTGGTTGGTCTTCGGTGGACTATTGACTGCGTATTATAAAAAGCCTGAGTTTGCAAAAATACTTTGGTTCGGCCTTCCAATACTTGGTACATTCTCAGCTTATTTGGCTTTGTATAAACCGTTTTAAGTTTTTATAAAAGAATTTTATCAGAAAACCCCATTTTCATTTTTTGAGAATGGGAACAAAATAAATGTGAAGGGATGAACTTATGGCAAAGGTAAATGTTTCCAAATCAGTCAAAAAAACATCTTCTAAAAAAGATACTAGCTTAAAACCGATCAAAGATTTTTTAGGTTCTCGTAGCCTTCCGGCTCCTGTGGATCGTCTGGAAGATGTTCGTAAAAGAGCGAGAAGATTCAGAGATAAATTTTTATCGGGTCCACAAG
Source organism: Leptospira saintgironsiae (assembly GCF_002811765.1). Classification (NCBI taxonomy): domain Bacteria; kingdom Pseudomonadati; phylum Spirochaetota; class Leptospiria; order Leptospirales; family Leptospiraceae; genus Leptospira; species Leptospira saintgironsiae. The sequence continues at coordinate 175,630 of NZ_NPDR01000005.1, forward strand.
TAGTATATTATAAATCCTTTGATTTGGTTCGAGTTCCTTATCCTACAAAGTATGCACTACTGAATGCATTTAGTCTTCCTACACCATTTCTGCATATCATCAATCGATTGTTTATCATCCAATACAAAACATCTGAAGGTATTAAAACTTTACTTTTCTCTCCTTCTGATGTAGATGCAAATGCGGAGACTCCATTTTTCAAAAGACTTTCCCAAAGTTTTGGACCTTTCCAGAATATTGGAAGAAAGATCATGGCTCCTATATTGAATACTGTTGAGGAATGTCTTAAACAAGTAGGACTTCCTCCGGAGAAGGTGGATTATATTTCTTTCGATCATTTGCATACTCAAGATTTACGCAAATGGTTGGGAGCGAATGGCCAACCTGGATATTTTCCAAATGCAAAACTATTGGTCATGAAAGAAGAATGGGATTCTATCCAAGGACTTCTTCCTCCTCAATCCGATTGGTATTGTCCAAATGGTTCCGGTGGAATTTCTATGGATCGAGTTGTCCTTTTAGATTCGGATACTGAACTGGGCGGGGGAGTTGCTTTGATCAGAACTCCTGGGCATACATATGGAAACCATAGTTTGGTAGCAAATACTCCGGAAGGGATTTTTGTAACTAGTGAGAATGGAGTGAGTGCCGATAATTATAATCCGCTCAAATCACGTATCCCTGGTGTACGCAAATATGCTAAAAACACTGGAATGGAAGTGATCTTAAACGGAAATACTTTGGAGATTGGTCTTGATCAATATATCTCCATGGTTTTAGAAAAAGAGATTGCTGGTCCTTCTTTGCGAAATCCTGAATTTTATAATGTTATGCCTTCTTCTGAAATGAGCGGGTTCTGGCTTTTTCCCGGAACAAGTCCAACATTCTCATTCGGACAATTACAATTCGGTAATATAGTTACACATTAGGAAATATACATGAATATACTCATCACTGGTGCAAGCGGCGGTTTAGGAAAAAATCTGGCGGAGAAAGCGTACGCTTTAGGTCATAATATTCTTCTCACGAATTTGAATGAAAAGGCTCTGAAAGATTATATTACTAAACAAAAGTTTGATAAGAACAGAGTTTTAACTTCAAAATTAGATGTCACTTCTCCTTCCGATTGGAAGAAGGTTATGGATCTCGCTTATAAAAAATGGGGCAAACTGGATATTCTAATGAATGTGGCAGGTTATCTTCTTCCTGGATATATCGAAAATGTAAGCCCTAAAGATATTGATAAACATATAGATATTAACGCTAAAGGTTTAATGTACGGAACTAGAGAAGCTTCTATCAGAATGATCGCACAGGGTGGAGGGCATATTATAAATATTGCATCTTTGGCGGGCGTCGCTCCTATTCCTGGGATTTCTCTTTATTCTACTTCTAAATTTGCTGTTAGAGGATTTTCCTTGGCAGTAGCACAAGAGTTAAGACCTAAAAAAGTATTCGTAAGTGTTGTGTGCCCAGATGCAATCCAAACACCGATGCTTGATCTTCAAAAAGATTATGAAGAAGCTTCCATGACATTCTCTGGAAATAGATATCTCAAAACGGAAGAAGTAACTGATATTATCTTTAATAAAGTGATCCCAAACAAACCTATGGAAGTTCTGATCCCTGGTTCCAGAGGATTTTTAGCTAAGGTGGGAAGTTTCCTTCCTGGATTGAATGCGTTACTCAGTCCTTCTCTTATGAATAAAGGAAAGAAGAAACAAACAGTCTACAAAAAGAATTAAGGTGGATCTTTCTTATTTTTTCAATTTGGCTGGGGTCACTGTGTTTGCAGTGTCAGGAGCCCTGGCCGCTGCTGAAAAAAAGACGTATCATGCTGATGCATTCAGCGTATTTTTTACAGGATTTATCACTGCGATTGGTGGTGGAACTTTAAGAGATATTACACTCGGAAATTATCCTGTCTCTTGGGTTTCCGATTCAAATGTTCTTTGGGCGATATTTGCAGGTTTCGCTATCACATTCGTCTTCCCTCGATTTTTGATCCGAATGAAAACTGGGATTTTCTTTTTCGACACAGTTGGAATTGGGATCTATACAGTGATCGGAACTAGGATCTCATTACTCAGCGGAGTAAATCCATTTGCGGCAGCGATCTTAGGGATGGTATCTGCAGTTTTTGGAGGTGTTATCCGAGATACTTTAATCAACGAAGTTCCAATGATCTTCCGAAGAGAAATTTATGCAACTGCATGTTTGGCAGGGGCAATCTTATACATTGTATTAGATAAATTCGAAGTGAACGGAAGTTTAAATACCGCTGTCTCCGCTTTACTTGTTATTTTAGTCCGAATGATCGCAGTTCGATTTAATCTATCTCTTCCTAAATTCCGTTTGCCTGAATAATAGTTCTTTTTAAAATCCAATCTGGTTTTTCGAAGGAGAATCTAGATGTATAGAAAAGGGTCTGATCATGGATTACTTTGGATTTTTGCAGTTGCACTTTTACTGATTGTTTTTATAAAACCGAAAGATAACGGCAGTTCTTACAATTCTTATTTTAAAGATCTGAATTCAGAACTCAAACAAAATGGTCCAGGAAAACCGATTGTACTTCTCGATATGGATCGTTTGGACTCCAATCTAAAACTTCTAAAAGAAAAAATTAAACCGCCTTTATCATACAGAGTAGTAGTAAAATCCCTTCCTTCTTTAGATTTGCTTAAGTATATCGTAGCCGCAACAGGTTCCAAAAGACTGATGGTATTTCATTCTGGAGACATCATCATGTTATTGAATGATCCAGAATTCCAAAAGTTTGATATTCTTTTGGGAAAACCGATGCCGATCTCTGCTTTGGAAAATATATATTCTAAAACCAAAAAAGAGAATTTTCAAAATGTACAATGGTTGTTGGATACTTCTAATCGTGTAGAGCAATACTTAGATTTTGCAAAGGAGAAGGATGTAAAATTAAAATTAAGTTTAGAGATAGATATAGGATTGCATAGAGGAGGATTTTCGAAACCAGAAGATTCTCTTTCTGCGTTGGAACTTCTACACACGAATCCTAAAAACATAGAACTTTCTGGGTATATGGGATACGAACCACATGTTGCTTCTGTTCCTGTGATTTTTGGGGATAAGATCTCCGCTATGGAAAAATCACTGCAAAACTCATTAGATAAATATTCTAATTTTGTAAAACTGGGAAAGGAGAAGTTCCCGAATTTATTCCAGAAAGAACTAGTATTCAATGGGGGAGGAAGTAAAACTTACAGCTTCTATCAAAAAAATCCTGGAGTAGTTAATGATGTGTCTTTGGGTTCTGCTTTGGTAAAACCTACTGATTTTGATGTAGAAAGTTTAGAAGAGCATAGTCCAGCAGTATTTATAGCAACTCCGGTTTTGAAAAAAATAGAAGGGACAAAGATCCCATTTTTAGAATCCTTATCATTCCTATTTCCACTTTGGAATCCGAACCAAGAGGTAACTTATTTCATTTATGGAGGAGCATTCTCTGCCAAAAAAGAATCTCCTAAAGGTCTTGAAGACAATTCTCTATTTGGAACAAGTACCAACCAAAGTATTCTAAACGGATCCAAAGCAACTGCATTGGAACCTGATGATTATGTATTTTTTAGGCCTACTCAAAGTGAAAAGGTAATGGCGGAGATGGGAGATATCCATCTGGTTCGTTTTGGCAAATTGATAGGGACTTGGAAAACTTTTATCAATTAAGATAGAACGTCTAATTCCTAAAATAGTGCTTGGAAAAACTCCTTATTTAATGAAAGAACAAACTCTCTCGAATAAAACCATGGTTGGTTATGCTTCCGCAGAAGTGGGGATCACTGCTGTAGAAACTATGGCCCAGATCTATCTTCTAGATTTTTATGTTTCTACAGTTGGATTAAAACCTTCTCTCTTTGGTTTGGCTATGCTGATCGCGATTTTATGGGATGCGATCAGTGATCCAATTATGGGATACATTTCGGATCGAACTAGTTTCGCAAATGGAAGAAGAAGACCTTATATTTTAATTGGTGGATTATTACTCGGGTTAGGGGCTTATTTTCTTTTTACTCCCCCAGAGTTAGAAACCCAAAGTCTTAAGTTTTTATATCTGGTAATCACTTACTTTCTAACGAATACATTTATGACAATGATCGCAGTCCCTCATATTAGTTTAGGAGGAGAGATCGGTCATACATCCGTAGAAAGAAATAAGATCTTTGGTTGGAGATTATTTTTTGCGAATATAGGTCTTTTATCAGGGTTATTACTTCCTGCAATTTGGGTTTCTGCAGGAAAAGATGGATTTAGTTCCAGAAGCTTTTCTTCTGGGAGTATTTGGGTCTTGCTCTGTTTTGTATCTTATTTTTCTTATACTTTTACGAAGGGTAGAGATTTTCCGTATCAAGGATCCGAGACAAAACCGAATTCTTTCGGAGAGAATGTTTTATCCTTTTTACAATCCGCTCGTTTTATATTAAAAAATCGTTATTTTCTTCCGCTTCTTTTGGCGTTCATAGTAGCGACTGCTGCTAGGACTTTAAATTCTTCCTTGGGACTTTTGTATTATAAGGAAAGATTACTTCTTGAAGACTCTCAAGTTGTGATACGTATACTTCTTCCTTTCGTATTCTTTCTTACTATTTCAATTCCACTTTGGGTGTACTTGGCAAAAAGATTCGGCAAAAAGCGTCCTGCGTTTTGGGGGAGTTTTTTACTCGGAGTTCTGACAATCATCTTATATCCTATCTTACCCCAAGGATCTTATGAGGCTCCTTTGATTGCAGCATTTCTTGGCGGAATATTTGCAGGGTCCATTCTTCTTTTCGATTCATTGGTGGCAGATGTGGTGGATTATGATGAACTTTTGACTGGAGAGAAAAGAGAAGGTGCTTATTTCGGATTCTGGAAGATGGCAACAAAGATAATCAGAGCGCTCGGGTTTGCATTTTTAGGATTTTTATTAGAAGCAATCGGATACCAAGCAGGAGCGGAAACTCAAAATCCAGAGCTTGGTTGGAGAATAACTTTAATATTTGGACCCATTGTAGGAAGTTTATTTGTTATAGCTTCTTTGGTGTTTACTAGAATGGAGCTGACTTCAGAAGTTCATGCAAAAATACAGGAACTTCTATCAAGAAAAAAGAATATTCAAAAAAGAAGAAGTTCCGGCGCTTCCGCCGGATAAGTTTTTAGTATTTATACTTCTTCTTAATTTCTTTTAAAGCGTCTTGGATATGTTTTTGTCTGACTTGAGGCCTTAGATTCTTGCGGATCGGAAGATAACTTTCCGTGGTCGCAAGACTTTTGTGCCCTAAAAACTCTCTGATATCTTCTAAACTTTTTCCTTCAGCCAATTGGTGGATTGCTCTACTATGTCTGAGAGTAAATAAAGTCACTTGGGCCTTGATCCCTGCATACTTTGCCAGATCCCCAACTAAACGTTCTACGTTCCTGGAAGTTAAATGAGTACCTTGGTATTTGCCCGGAAACAAATAAGAGCTTTTCTCAGTTCCTACTTCCTTTTCGAACTTCTTCAAGATCTTTTGTAATTCTCCGTCCATCAAAACGGTTCTGTTTTGAGTAGGGATAGGAGAGTCTACTTTGATCGTCTTTTTAGAAAGATCAAATTGTCCCCACTTCAAACGAATGATCTCTCCCACTCGTAAACCTGCATAATAGGCTAACGCGCAAAGAAGATGGGACCTAGGAGACTCGGATGCTGTCTCCAAAAGGAGTGAAATCTCTTTCTGGTTCAGAACCTTAGGGGTTTTATATTCCCTGGCAGGTCTTCTGAAGTCTTCGAATACATTCATATCCAGAACTTCTTCAAAAAACATTTTTAAAGAACTTATGTTTATCTGGATCGTGGAAGAAGAAACCTTCTTCTTCCTTAAATATTCTATGTACTTTTCGATATCCTTTGTAACTACTTTTTCCGCGGGTTTGTCCGCGAACAAAAGAAAGTCCAAATTATATCTTAGGTAAGTGTATTCGGTCGCCTTTTTATAATTTCTTTGCCGAATTACCTTTACTAGTTTCTCGAAGGAAGACTTATTCTTCTTCGGGACCTCCGTATCTATCATCTCGGACCTCTAGTACTAACTGTATCATTTTTATTTTTTGTGTATCCGGATGTTCTAAAAGTCCGTGTCGCGATTTGTTGGAGTTCCAACATCGGGTTTGAAACTATTTAGAATGATATTTTTCTCATCCGGTTATAACGAAGGTTCTAATTCCATTAGAATATCGTAAAGATATTTATGATTTTCATAATATCTTAAAAATTTGGGCGTTTAAGGAAAGGGCAGAACGCCCGATTTGTATTAGACCCAGCCGGATCTGCGTAGGATTTCCTCGCAAACTTCTTCAGTACTGCGGTCATCTAAGGCAATCTGGATATCCGAATGTGCTCTGTACTGAGGTAGTCTGGATTCTAAAATTGTTTTGTAAGATAGGACGCTACTTAAAGGAGGGCGGGTAGGATCATTCTGGATTTTCTCTACTAAGTATTCAGATTTTCTGGATAAAGAGATCACAAATGCAGTTTCTTTCAGTATATTGATCTTTCTCTCACTTACAATCTCCTTACTTGAATCGTCTTGGTCGAATAATATCCCACCACCACAATCTAAGATCAGATTTTGAGAGCCTGAAATTTGTTTTAGGATTTGGAATTCTAGGTCGCGGAAAGGTTTCCAATTTCCTGAATGCGATTTTACGAAGTCCGGGATGGACACTCCGCCTGTCAGGTAGACAGCTATCATGTCAGTAGAGATTACAGGTTTGCCTGTGAGTTTGGAAAGTTTGCGGGAGATTTTAGATTTTCCGACACCTCTAGGGCCGATCAGGGCAATGTTTTTCAAACCGAGATCAACTCTTCGATATGTTTAGCCATCTCCGGTAAAAGAGTGTAGTACATTTGCAGATCTCCCTCTGTCACACCTACGTTTTGTAAGGCTTTAGAAGAGAGTGGAAATTTCAAACCGCCTATGTCAATTCCCATTCCACCTAGGATCACGATACAATTTGCGATATGTACGATAGAAACTAACTCAGGGAACTGAGTAGCTTTTTCAGGTTCAGTATAATATCTGGCTACTTCTATCAATTCCTCAGGGAAATTCCATTTTTCCAAAAGTTTTGCGCCTGTCTCCTGGTGAGTGTATCCAAAAAACTTAGCTTCCAAGTCGGTATAAGGTCCTTGGTAAGTTTGTAGTTCAGTTCTGAATTGCATAAGAACTGTAGGAAAGAACTCAGCCAGGATCACTTTTCCAATATTATGAAGAAGTCCCGCAGTAAATACTACGTCCTTATCCACTTTTAGTTTTTTCTGGACTGCGATCCTTTTGGCAAGTTCAGCTACGATCAAAGAATGGATCCAGTTGGATTCCCCATCTACCTGATAACCTTTCAGTTCTTTCTTAAGAATACCTTTGGTTTCATTTAATAGAATGATTTCTTGTACCGTTTTAATTCCAAGAGTCATCAAGGATTCTTGTACAGTTTTTACGGGTTTAGCAGGGCGAAAATATGCGGAGTTGGAAAGTTTGATCACTGCAGCAGTAAGTCCAGGATCTTTGGAAATTTCCTTGGCTAGGTCTGCGATGACTACATCTGGCTTTCCTACCATCTCCATTACTTTACTTACTACGGAGGAGATCTTAGGAAGCTGGGCTTCGTTTTCAAAAAGTTGATCTATCTTTTCTTTCATTCCGTTACCTGACCTTATAAAGGTACTTTTCGAATCCGCCCTTCTTTAGAAGGATCCTGCCATCATCCAAATAGAGACTGATCGTTCTGCCTTCATGGCCACCGACGTCTTCCACTAGTAACGTTATTTTTTCTTTATCTAAAAATTCTTTTGCGACACTTACGTTCAAGTCGCCAATGTTCTGTAGGAAACTTGAGTTCATTCCTTTGAACATGGACGCTCCTCCGAATAGACGAGCGTAATATTCTCCCTTACCGCAGCCTAACTCAGTCATTCTCTTTACCAATTCTGGAAGAGCGGTCTCTGCGTATTTATGGGGATTTTTGGAGGAATCTTTTCCAGAAGGATCTTTGGCGAGCATGATATGGGCCATGGCTCCTACCTTCTTTTCCGGAGAATAGAAAACGACTCCGATACAGGAACCTAATGTGGTGCGGATCATTGAAGGGGACTGGCCTCCTTGGATATCCGCTATCCCGACGTTTATAGTTTTTACGTCTTTATTGAGCATACTTTCTGTCAGTAATAACCGGGTAGTATTTTAGGATCATCCAAGTTCCTTCAAATCTTTTTTACCGGAAATTTCACCGGACCGGAATCGAATTATGTGACGATTTAACCTTCTAAAAATCTCGTAGGAATTCCTACTCTTTTTGGAAAAATAGAGTTTCATATCATCCAGCATAAAGGAAACTGTATGTAAAGAAAGGAATTTGTATCTCTTGCAAACAATCGCCTCCTCAGAACCGATCCGCACCTTGGAATTAAATGGTTCCCAGATCATTATTTTGGGAACGGCTCATATCAGCCAAAAAAGTATAGATGAAGTTGAAAGGATTATCCAAGAAGAAAAACCGGACACGGTCTGTGTGGAACTTTGTGCTTCCAGAATGAGATCCGTTCAGGATCCGGATCATTGGAAAAAATTAGATATTTTCAAAGTGTTTAAGGAAAGAAAGATGTGGCTCCTTCTTTCCAGCCTAATCCTTTCTTCTTTTCAGAAAAAACTAGGTTACGGAAACATTCGTCCTGGTGACGAGATGAGAAAAGCGATCGAAGAAGGAAATAAGATCCACGCTAAGATCGTTCCAGTTGACCGCGAGATTTCCACTACTCTCAAAAGAGCGTGGTGGAATGTAGGTTTCTGGAGTAGAATGATGTTATTCTCTACCTTGGTAAGTTCACTTATCGTTAAAGAAGAGATCTCTCCTGAAAAAATAGAAGAGATGAAATCTGATGATGTTCTCAAGGATCTATTCTCTCAACTTCCTTCCAGATACCAATCAGTTAAAAATGTGATCATAGATGAAAGAGATGAATATCTCGCACAAAGGATCAGACAACAGGCTGCAGTAGGTAAGAAAATTTTCGCAGTAGTTGGTGCTGGGCATTTAGAAGGTATCATAAACCATATCGTAGAGGATAAGGATATCGATCATTTGGATATCCAACCTGTTAAAGGTTTTTGGGATCGAGTTCGTCCTTTATTATTCCCTGCAATTATTATCTCTGCTTTCACCGCTCTTTATTGGTTCGGTGGAAAAGAAGAAGGCCAAGAATTCCTGATTAGATGGATACTTGTTAAAGGAACACTTGCTGCAATCGGTGCAATCATTGCACTTGCGCATCCAGTTTCTATTATTCTTGCATTTATCGCAGCTCCAATCGGGAATTTTAATCCAATCATCAAGCCGGGCTGGGTAGCAGCATTATCAGAATCCTGGTTTAGAAAACCATTGGTAGAAGATTTCGAAAAATTGGGAGAAGATACAGAAACTTTCAGCGGATATTGGAAGAACAAAGTAACTCGTATCTTCTTAGTATTTATGCTCCCACAGATTGGAAGTAGCATCGGGACTTTTATAGTGTCCAAACAGATTTTTGATAAAATCATAAAATTTGTAGGCGCTTTTTTCTAAAATTTGCATACGATTTGTAGCCCATGCGAAAGGAAATCAAGACTCGATCTATAATCTTATCTAGTTTTCTTTTGATGATCTTCTTCTCTTTTCCAATTTGGGGAGAAGGTCAGGTCTATGAAAAAAAAGACCGTTTCTTTTTAGAAGAGAAGATGGACGGTGCTTCTCTTCTTCCTTATCTTTCCGTCTATCAAGATGAAACCGGAAAAAAGTCTTTTAAAGAAGTATTAAAAATATTCGATCAAGGCGGATCTGAAAAGATCTTCCAAAACAGTTTAGGATATTCTAAATCTGCAATCTGGGTTCGTCTTCGCACAGAAAACCAAACGAACAAAACCGCAGATTGGATCTTAGAAATAGATTATGCTCTTTTAGATTTTGTGGATCTATATGCAGGAAGAGTTTCCGATTCTGCGACCAATCATTCGGGAGATCTAAGAGAATTCGGCACACGTCCAATCGAACATAGAAATTTTGTTTACCCCTTTTCAGATGAGCCTGGTTCTAAAAGAGAGATCTATTTTAGGATCGCAAGTTCCAGCTCTATTCTTTTACCTTTTCTGGCATTTTCCAAAAACGAATTTATAGAGCATACTTTTACAGAACAACTTGCACTTGGATTGTATTACGGCTCCATGCTGATCATGGTGGTTTATAATCTATTTTTGTTATTTTCTACCAAGGATAAAAGTTATCTATATTACGTTATTTATATATTAACTTATATACTCTTTCAATTTACATTGAACGGTCTATCTTTCCAATATTTGTGGAGAAGTTCCGTTCTATGGGCAAATTACAGTCTGCCGTTTTCCATTTTTTCAGTGATCTTAACGGCGGGCGCATTCAGTAGATCTTTTTTGAATGCTCCTGAATACACTCCTAAAACCTCCAAATTGTATTATTTACTTTTTACTCTTAGTTTTGGTGGAATGATCTCCACTCTGTTCATTTGGGAATATAGAACTGCGATCATGAGTAGCCTAGTTCTCATGTTTTTCACTCTAGGGTTTTTGATCTCTAACGGGATCCAATGTCTGCTAGCAGGAAGAAGAGAGGCAAAATACTTCCTATTCGCTTGGTCATCTTTTTTATTCTTTAGTTTTCTATTCGGATTAAAATCTTTCGGGATACTTCCAAATAACTTTTTCACTCTTTGGGGAATACAAGTAGGTTCAGTGATGGAAGTAAGCCTTCTATCCTTGGGACTAGCAGATAGGATCAAAAGATTATCTGATCAATTAAAACAAAGGGTAGAAGAGCTCGGAAATATCCGAAACTACGCAGAAGAGTCGGAAGCAAAATACAGAAGTTTATTCGAAGTGGAAGAAGACTTTCTATTCTCCTTGGACCAAAACTGGAATATTCTAGCGGCGAACAGATCTGTCTCCAAACATATAGGATTCAAGCCGCATGAAGTGATCGGCAAAAATTTTATGGAGCTGATCTACAAGGCGGGAGAATTACAGGACGCGTACAAAAAATTATACGTATTAGAAAAGTTGGAAGAACTTGCTTCTGAAGGAAAACCAGTTCGATTCTTAGGCGAATTCCTACAGAAATATTTGAGGGAACCAAAAGAGCTTCAAGTTCAATTTCAGATCTTGGAATATGAGGGACAAAGAGAAATTTTAGGAAGAGCTTATGAGCCTGACCAAGACTTGATGTCTAGATATGTAGATGATGAGAAGACAGTCTACTCTGCGAATAATTACCTACAGAATGCAGAGCTTCTTAGCCAAAGAATGACTGCAAACTTATACAGATTTGTGGATCCAAGCACGATTACCGCAATGAGAAACTGCTTAAGAGAAATGATCATCAACGCAATCGAACATGGAAACTTGAATATCAGTTTTGAAGAAAAAACAAGAGCCATGTCCGAGGGAAATTATTTTAGATTCGTTCAAGAAAGACAGAAGGACCCTTATTATAAATCTAAAAAAGTAAAGGTAGAATATTCACTTTCCAGAGATAGGATAGGTGTCAGGATCACTGACGAAGGAAAAGGATTCAACCATGCTAGATTACAAAAAAGCAGTATGGAAAAATTGAATTCGGAAGGTATTACTCATGGGCGAGGGCTCACGCTTACTTTAGCCACATTCGATCTGGTGAAATTTAATAGTCCTGGAAATCAAGTCACATTAGTTAAATATTTTTAATATAGGCGGGAAAATGAAAATCCGAATCTTCCTATTTTCAGTTATAATATTATTCGTATCTTGCACTTCTTCCGGCGAGGTCAAAAAAAAAGCAAAAGATCCGAATGCAGGAGTGGCAACGATTGCCTCCGAGCTTAGATATCAATTTTTGTCTTCTCTCAAAGCACAAGGAGGGAAACTACCTGCAAGACTCGCCATCTTGAATATAATTAACGAAGACGGGAGCAACTCCCAATTAGGAAGGTTAGTTACTGACCGACTTGGAAAAGAATTATTTGATCCTAAAACATTCCAATTGCTGGAAAGAGATAGGTTGAATCGAGTCATAGGGGAGCAGGACTTTCAAGCAAGCGGACTTGTGTTGAACGATCAGATTGTTTCTATAGGAAAACTTTCGGGGGCAGAATATTTGGCCTTAGGACAACTTGTTTTCCAAGACCAAGAATTTTTACTCAATATCAGGATTGTTTCCTTGGGTGGAGTGATCTGCGCTACTGCGGATATTGTATTCGATTCGGACAACGAGACCTACTCTAAATATAAGGAATCCGTTAAATAAGTAATTACTTGAAGAATACCAACTGATTCTTAATCTGTCTGTAAGTTTATGAAAGCTATCTTTCGTTTCCTGGTATTAGGTATTTTTCTTTTTTCCGTAACGAATTTGTATTCGGAGGTGCCTAAACACCCTGAGATGGACAAGGTACTTCTTGCCACTTGGAATAAGACCTTTCCTGTGCCTTATACAAAGATCCTAAAACGAGATCTTGCCGAAAAAGGGGTTTTGTACTATAGAAAAAACTCCAAAAAATATGTGTATATCTATTCTTACTCTGTGTTCCTTCCTTTGTATGTGGAACAAAATGAGAAGCCCGTAAAAAAGGACGATAACGGCAGAGAAGTAAAACTAAAACTGATTTATGATCCTTCTTCTAAAGATGAAAAATATACAATTGAATTGGGCGAGTTTGACGAAATGTACGATGCGAAAGGAATTATAAGATGGATCCGTTGATTGCTGAATCCGAAAAATTAATCAGAGAAAAAATGTTGAGAGAAGGACTTTCGCAAGAGTTCATCTCTGATTTTATTTCCAAGATCCAAGAAGTTCGTAACGGTGAAACTGGGATAGTTAAATGGGAAGAAGTTGGGGATCTGGACTCGAACAAAGACGAGATCTCTTTAGAAAAAATCGAATCCGAATATTCAGGTGATCCTAAATTTTTAAAAGAACTAGTGGTGATCAAATTGAACGGAGGCCTTGGAACCAGCATGGGGCTTTCCGGACCCAAATCCTTGATAGAGATCAAGGATGGAATGAGCTTCTTAGAAGTAGTCTGTAGACAAATAGAGTATATTCGACAAAAATATAATTTAGAAGTCCCTCTCATTCTGATGGATAGTTTTAGCACCCAGCAAGAGAGCCAAGAAGAGCTTAAAAAGATCAAATTCTCTCAAAATTATCCTACAAGTTTCTTGCAACATAAGGTTCCAAGACTGGTTGTTCCGGAACTAAAACCTCTGGAAATTTCTAAAAACAATTCAGAAGAATGGTGTCCTCCTGGCCACGGAGATATCTGGTTCACTCTTTTGGAAACGGGACTATTAGATCGACTTTTAGAAAATGGCTACAAGGTAGCATTCGTTTCTAATGGAGATAATCTAGGTGCAACTGTTCATCCTGGAATATTAGAATATATTCTGAAAGAAAATCTGGACTTCTGCATGGAGATGACTCCTAAAACACTCGCTGATAAAAAAGGCGGAGCGATTTTTAGAAGAGTCGTTAGCGGAGAAAAAAAGAACTTACAATTATTAGAAACTGCTCAGGTGCCTTCAGATCATATGCATGAGTTTGAGGGCTTAGGTAAATTTAGAACATTCTCCACAAATAATCTTTGGATACGATTAGATGTATTAAAAGAAAAATTACTCGCAGGGGATTTCAAACTATCTTTGATAGTGAATCCTAAAAAGGTAGAAGGGAAGGAAGTCCTACAGTTAGAGACAGCGATGGGATCCGCTATCCAAAACTTCTCCAATACAAAAGGTCTTATCATTCCACGAGATCGTTTCGCCCCTGTAAAAAAATGTGAAGACTACCTAGTCAGACGATCTGATGCATATTCTTTGAATCCAGACTTCTCTGTAACTATGTCGGAAGAAAGAAAGAAGGCAGGTCTTGGAGAATTAGTTATCTCCTTAGATGAAACATATTATAAGAAAGTAAGAGATTTTACTGATCGTATACAAGCCATCCCATCTTTAGTGCGCTGCACCTCCTTGAAAGTCGAAGGAGATATTTTGTTTGATAAGAAAGTAATTATAGAAGGAGATGTTATATTAGTAAATCCCGGACCAGGACAAAGAAAATTGTCCGAATTAGGTGTGGACCGAATCTCGAACGATAGTTTACGTTTCCGCTTTACATAAAACAACAGTCGTTTAAAATCCAGTCCACGGGCTTTCGAGTTGTAAGCCTATCCTATGCCGATTAATGTCGCAAACGAAATGACCGATGCTTATAACTTAAAATTAAGATCCTTCGATATGGGGGATCTCGAACAGTTTAAGACGGTATTCATCAATGAAAATCGAGGAAAGCCAATCTTCCTCCTCAGATTTCAAAATATTTCCACAGTTTCTTTAGTAGAATTCATACAATTGATCCCTCAGAGGATCTCAGATATAGAGCCTTCTCATCGCGAACTATTTCGTTATTATGCCTACGGTGATAAAAAGAATCTACTGATCGGTGTGGCTCCTTTAGATAATGCAGGGCCTATCAGTCTCGCTAATTTTGATGCTGCCATGGGAAGATTCCATGATCAAGCAATTCGAACCGGAGCTCTCAATTTTGATTTCGGTATCGGAAGAACTCAGTGCAATTTTATTTCCTACGTAGAAGAGATCTTCAGAGAGCTGGAAACTTCTTCTTTAAAAAATCTAAAAGACAATTTGGTTCGTTGGAGCTGGACTTATCTGAATCGTGTAAACGATTACTTTGCTAGCGAACGTGCAGATGCGGTCATCCAGCCGATCATTCATTATAATCATAGGGATCATACTTTCTCCATGAAAGGTGGGGAAGTTTTCGTAGGTGGAGAGGCATACGCAGGCTACGCGGACCTTATTCGTGATATTCCTCATGACCAAGATCTTAACAGAATAGAACTTCTGATCTTAGAGAAGTTGATCATGTCTTGTAATGGTTCTCCTGGACTTTTGAAATTTAATATCTCTCCTCAAACTTTAATCGATACATTCGATACGGATGAGAAGGTCACCCGCTTTCATGAACTTCTTCTGAAACAAAACCTGAATCCTCAAAATGTTCGTATGGAGCTGATCGAAAAACCGTATGAGGAAGGAGAGGCGACTCTCAAATCTGTATGCAGAAGGTTCTGGAATTTCGGGATCAGTTTTGCTGCGGACGACTTCGGAGTAAAAAGCCAAAGTCACCAAGTCGTTTTGGATTTAGGAGAGATGATCAAAGAATTTAAACTGGATCCAATCAGTTTTAAATTCAAAGCGGACCAGGATTTGACTAAATTCTTGGATAACCTTGCATTCATAGATTATTGCAGAAGACTTTCAGATAACAGGGAAGCTATCATCACTGCGGAAGCATTGGAAGATATTGATTCCTTAAACTTCCTAATCACTCACCAAGTGTACTATTTCCAAGCAAATCTATTCTGTAGAAAAATCTGGATCCAAGATTATCAGGAACGTTTTAAAGAAATGCAAAAACTTCCTGAAACAGCGGTCACTAAAGTGTTAAGTTCGCCTGAGTTAACGCAGAGATTGAAAGAAGTCGGAAATATTTTTGTTCTAGCTAAAGAAGTAGATCTGTTTTAATTGTAGGTATTCCAACGGAGAGTGGGGTTGCCCCACCCTTGTTCTGGGTGGGGGCTGGCAGGTGGTACCAAAAAAGACTTTCGATAGAATGGAGGCTGTTGATTTGATCAAAGGTCTCGTTTGACCTCGATTCTCTCGGTCACCGACTCAAGCAAGTTGGTCGTCTTCTCGCTCCTATTGTCGCTGCGAAGGGGGCTGGCCGGTGGTACCCGTTTACCCTCTAAATCCCCGTATTACAAATCCGCAAAAGATCAAGTAGATCTTTCACAGATTTCGCGTGTAGGAACTCCTACACGCATATCACTGCGGAGCTATTCTTTCAGAAAGTTCAACGTCGCCTTCTGATTGATGATCCCGTTATCTTTCAGAGTCACTTGTAAAGCATCTCCCGCATTTTCGATCTCAATTCGGAATTTACCTTCTTTGTCGATGATCGGGCTATTCTCCACGTATCTTCCTTCGAAAATTTTCTGCTTATTGAACTTCACAACATAGTTCACATTGTCTTGGCTTTCAATCTCGAGAAGAACTTGGTTCACACCTTTGGAACCGTCCCAAGACATAGCAGTCCAAGGTCCTTTAAATTTTTCTAAACTAGAATCTCCACCGAAGGAACGCATTACCTTTGCAGGCTTTGCTTGGGAAAGAACTGCGGAGACTGGAGTGGCCTTATCACTTTCTCCTCCCAAATCTGTTTTCGAAGTTACCGAGTATAGATACAAAATTTCTTTTTCAGGAACATCTGCAGTGAAGTTTGTAGTCTTCTCATTTGTTCCGGAAACGAAATCCCAAGAAGAAGCTCCTCTTTTTTTACGATATACATAGTATTCGTTGGCTCCTTTTACTGAGTCCCACTTCAAAGAGATTTTTCCTGTTTTGGTATCAAGAGCCCCCTTCAGATTTGCTGGGGTAGGAAGTTTTGCAGCTCTATGTTTGTTTGGATCTATGTATCCGTAAGCATAATCGGAGAATGGTCCGGATTGTCCGTCCTTGTTCACTGCTGCTACAGCATAGAATGCATATTGGCCATTGAGTTTTTCGTCAATGAATGCTTCTTTTGCTTCCTCTCCAATTTTGGACCAAGCACCTCCTCCAAATAATCCGCTTACATCATAACGGTAGACTACATATTTAGAAGCGCCTGAAACCTTCTGCCATTGTACTTCTATTTTACTATTATATAATCCTTTTGTAGCTGTAAGTCCGAAAGGTTTAGAAGGTTTAGCCTCTGCCTTCATGGTAAATCCTGAGACTGCATCGGAAGCATCTCCAGTTTTACCATTACCGATTGCAGCGATTACATAAAACTCAGTCACTCCGTTCTTAGAAGCGGCATTGTCAGTGTAATTCGTGTTCTTTACTCTTCCAACGGAGAGATATTTTTTCTGGTTGGAGTTCCACTTGTATACATAGTAATCAGAAACTCCGCTGATGGATTCCCAAATAAGATCGATCTTATTTGGATACTGGCCTTGGCTTGCTTTAACTCCTACAACTTTAGGAGGAGCTTTAACTTCTTCCGTTTTTGCGTAACCGATTGCTTCTCCATCAGATAGATCAGAAGAGTCAGTGTCAGTTAGAGTAGCAACCTTATAGGAATAAGCGACATCCTTTTGGATCCCATCGTCTGTGAATCCATTCGTTTGAGAAAGTCCCACCTTAGAAAAAGAAGAATCTCCCGGACCTTTTCTGTGGATCTCATATCCGATCGCAAGTGGAATAGATGCCCAAGTTAAAATGATTTTATCAGAAAATGAACCTTGTGTAGCTGCGATCTCTTTTGGAGCTATTGGTTTTACTTTTTCAGGTGGAACAGGTTTTACATCTGTTGAAGGTGTAGTAGTGGTTGTTGTGTCCGTGGTGGTTGTAGTTGCAGGCGCCACATCATCCACGAGAACGAAAGCAGATTGGCAAACCTTAGTGAACCATCTGTAATCGATATAACCATAACCATTATCTCCCCACTGTGTTGACCATGAGTTGATAAATTTAAACGCACCCTTGGAATCATCGTAACCTACGATTGCGATTGCATGTCCTCCATAGGTCTTACCAACGCCCTCTTTATAAATTTCTTTTCCTTTTAAATTCATAAAGTTTTCATAAACTATAATTCCAGCGACAACTGGTCTTCCTAAAGCGAGTTGGTTTTTCAGTTCGTTTGGATCCGTTTGTCTGATCCTTAAGAACTCTTTTGCTTTATAAGAAGCAGCCACATTAAAGGCATCTTGAGGAGGACGTGCCAGATAATCTCTTTCGTTATAAGGCATAGAAGACCAAGGAGCTGCTCCTTTTTCTACAACTATGCGCATTGCATCTGAGATTAAAGATCCGTTATCTCTTCCACCATTGATTTGGTTATAGATGAATGCCGGCGAAAAAATATTGGAATAATTCGGACTTCCAGAAGAATCACTTAACTTCCAACCTCTGTCTTTTCTCTCCATATATTCTTGGAAAGACTTGGTAGCATAAGCAGTGGACCAAGCCACACAAGAACTCTGTTGTCCTTGGTCACCCACAGGAGGCATATACTGGGAAAGATCCACAGAGGAAGAAAGTCCTCTATGAGAGATCCTATTCGGGTTTGCTTCTTTGAAAGAAGCTAATAATTCCGCAGGTTCTTGTTTCATTCCCAGGCCAGGAGGTGTCTGAGAGAATAGGCCTGTTGCGGAGAGTAAGAGTAATAAAGCGGATAATAAACGCAAATTCAGTTTCATCTATTTTTCCTTTAGTTCTTGGTAAGAGATAAAATATTTTCTTCTAGTTGTTTATTGTATTCTCGGAAAGCGTAAGGATGTGGTTCATACAAGCTGATCACCTCAGATTCTACACCTTTACTATCCTTTACTTTTTTCTTAATTAAAAAAAGTATATAGTCTCCTTCTTGAGGAGCTGCTTTTAACCATTTCCCGAATAGTTCTGGAAAGATCAAAAATGCTATATCAAATTTTTGTGGGAGTTCCTTTCCACCTTTTAAAGATTTAAGAATTTCTACACTTGCTGTGACAGAAATGGAATTGGAAGAGATCTTACTTTCTTTCACATTGGAAAGTTTTGCCAAGGCGATAAAGTTAGAAGAATTCACCTGAGATTCCAGACTGGGTGGTGGTGTTAATGCTGAAATTGGTGAGATGAATAATAGGACCAGTACGAATAGGACCGATACGAAACGTTTTTGCATTTGGAATAACTCCGGAAACAATTTGTTAACGCGGCTTTCTACTCTACTGGTGATCGGTTACCTTTTTCAAGGATTTTATCGTAATTATTTTGCTCGGACGAGTAGGGAAGGTAGATCTATTGAATCAGGTTTTTCAGGAATTTTCGGAAAGATCCCTCTGATCTTGGGAGAATCATCCACCCAGATAAGCGCGGTCTTATATTTTACAGTTCCGCTTTCAGGTTGGATATATGCTTGGATCCCGAATGATCTAGCAAGTTCCAATGCTGCACTTGAGTTTGCAGGTTTGAGTAAGATTACTTTCTCACTCAGTTTACCAAATCTATCCTTTAGATCTTGCTGTGCATCTTTTTCTGGAGTTAAACTGATAAAAACAAATTGAGAGTCGCCAGGTGCGGATTTATCGAACCAGTTCAGGAATATCTCTACTTCTTTCAGATCGTTTTTAGAAGGGTCTAAAGTTCCGAAATATAAGAAGCTTTGTTTATGTGAGAATATAGACTGGACGGAAACACTTTCTTGTTTATCTGCAAGAGTTAAGATTCCTTCAGGAACATCCTTCTCCGCTTGGATCATTCCAGAATCGGAATGAGAAAACAAGAACACAATGATGAGACTAACGACTACGCCAGTCATAAAAAATTTCCAAGCCCCGGATTCCATCTATAGTTACAATGGACGAAAACTAAGAAGAAAACAGCAGCTATATTCTTAGAATATAGCCTTGAATATATAAGGAATCTTATTCAGAAAAATATTTCCAGTGTGTAAAATATGGAAATATATAGGCGGTTTAAAACGTCGAGATTAGTTATCGTCCAGCTCGAAATGGACCGGGACTCTATGATTCATACGAGTGGGTCTTCCCTTTGCATAACCAGGGCTCCAGCGAGCTAAACGAATTACTTTAACTGCTGCTTCTTCGAAACCATATCCACGAATAGAAGATTTGATTACCTTTGCATTGATCAAATTTCCCTTCTCATCTACTTGCACTTCTAAGTAGATCATTGCATCGGAGATTCCTTGTGCACGTGCATTTTCAGGAAAATAATCTCTCAAAGAAAAATCAATGATTGGAGTAGGGGCTTTGTCTCCGTAAAAAGCGAATAAAAATCCGTCTTTATCAGTACCTTCTCCGCTGATCTCGTTCTCTTTGATCTCGTTCGGGTCCGGATCTTTTCCTTCTTCGTTGGCTCCTTCTACCCATTCATTAGGATCTTTATGAGTAGGAGAAGTTTCTCCTCCTAGTAATTCAGGAGGAATGTCTTCGATATCAACTTCTACATTCATTTCCAATTGTTCGGAATCTACAAATTCCTTTTCTTTGTGAGTGACGTAGTAATAAGTTAAGAACAGAAATAGGTGAAAAGCAAGTGATCCGTAAACACAGATTTCCCAAAGAGAAAGTTCTTTGAGTTTTTGGATTACGTCAGTCTTTACTTTTTCCAGAGTAGGATTCATTTCTCCGGATCACCTTTTAACTGATAATGCAATTTGGTGCACGCCCGCTTTTTTGATCTTTCCCATAGTCTCTGCTATTTTTCCATAAGGAAGGGAAGAATCAGCGGATAACGTGATCCTCATATTAGGACGGATCTTAGTTTCTCTTTGCAATTGAGCTTCGAGTCTTGGGAAATCTGTTTCATTTCCTTCTAAGAATATTTTTCCATCTTTAGATAATGCCACCTGAACGGTTTTGGCTAGATTCGCATCCACTGCATCCGCTTTAGGAAGGTTGATATTGATAGATTCTTTTTTTAAGAAGTTCGCGGTAACCATGAAGATCACCAAAAGAACCAAAATTACGTCCACCATCGGAGTAATATTAATACTGCCGATTTCTTCTCCGTCGCCGGAAGAACTTTGACCTGCCATAAATTCTCCTTTCTAGAAATCCTCGGTTTAACCTTTCCGAGACAGGCTTGCTAAAAATTCTTTGGAAAGAATTTCCAGATTGGATTGGATGATTTTCAATTTTCTGGTGAAGTAATTATTCGCCATTACCACCGGGATCGCTACAGCTAAACCAACTGCAGTTGCGAGTAGTGCTTGTGAAATGGTTCTCATTACCACTTCTCCTGCTGCGTTCCCTAAAGTTCCTAATTTATAGAATGCGCTGATTACTCCGAATACTGTTCCTAATAGTCCGATAAATGGAGCGTTGTTTCCTAATGTGTTTAGGATAGAAAGTCTTGTTTCGAAGCCGACTCTTTCTCCGATCATCTTTCCTTCCATCAATTCACCCAGGCTTTCTTTTCCACCTTTGGAATGTTCGGAGGAGAAGTCCGCGAATCTTGCGTAAACATTCTCTGGATAATTTTCTGAAAATTTAGGAGCTCCGGAAAGATCTCCCTTTCTTGCGGTTTGGATGATTTCAGGTAATACGAAGGAGGAGTCTTTCGTATTTTTAACGAATATGATCGCTCTTTCAACTACAACGGCTACAGCAAGAACACTCGCGATCGCCATGATCACAAAGATCGCAGTTTCCATGTACCCAATAGCATTTTCAAAACTCATTTTATAGTTCCTTCTTAATTTCTGTTTTTTTGCCTGATACGATCCCAGTCATTCCGTTTTTGTTCCGAAATTTCGGACTTAAAATTCTGGTTCTGACGAATAAAGTTCTTTGCAATTTCTAACGCAGCCTAGGGTTTCTATTCCGGAATTAGATATTAGGATTTCGGAACCTTCTCCGCTACAATCGTTTTCAGATCCGACCCTGGACCAATAGGCTTCATTACAACTAAAGATACATTCTTGGGTTTTAGAATCTAGACTAGATATCTGTTGTTGGGCCAATAATTGGCCACAATAAGATTCATAACTCTTGGCAGTTCCCCCGGAGAATAATCCGGAAATTTCAGCTTCTCCACTTCCGCTTAAGTCGGAGGAAGTTTTTAAACAATCTTCTGCTTCTTGCATGGAAGACTTACATGCTGCAGATGGATTTGCAGAATAATTTAAGAGAGATTGTAAGACCAACGTGCTTTCGTTAGATGCTTCTGGCGAGTATTGGGAACAGTATGAGAATATAACTAGAGCGGAGAATAATCCGAACCAGTGTGTAGAAACTTTTCCCAAACTCCGAACGTTCATTAGAACTTAACCTCGATACCTACGTTAAAGAACGGAATGATCACACCACCTGGCAAAGGAATTGTTCCAAATGTCGGGCTAGGACTTGGGTTCGTTTTGGAATAAGGTTTCGTATTGTCGAAATCTTCTCCACCCACGTTCTCTCTTAGGTATACGTTTACTATCTCCAGGAAGGTATTCACATACCCCCATTCATAATTGAAAAATCTATCGAAACGGATGTCAAGTCGATGATAAGGCTTTAATCTACGACTATTGATATATTCTCCAAGGGCCGGGTTATTGGCATATTGAGGCACCCAATAGGTTTGGCCATTTGCAGGGTTACTGAACCTTCCTCCATCATCCCCTACAATTGGCGTAAACGGCCTACTTGTTAGGTAGGACCATCTGGCGCCGAACTGCCACTCTTGGCTCCATCTCCAACCAAAGACCATATTGATCACATGGGTCCTGTCATAGTCGTATAATGTCTCTTTAGAATTCTTATAAAACTCTGCGGCGATCTGGGTCTCTTGAGCGGATAAAGGGGCAGCACCAGCATCAGGTGTGAATATATTATTATTTCTGAATGTTTGGGACCAAGTGTAGGTAATCCAACCGAACCAGTTCCTAGTTCCAGGGCGTGAATTCTTACGAAGTACTAATTCGTAACCTCTGGACCAACCGGTCCCACTATTGGAGTAGTTCAACTTTTTGTTTGCGATAAAAGGTTGAGCGATCCTAGAATATGGATCTGGATTTGTTCCGATAGGCTCGGTGATATAGGGGTCATCCACGATCAAGCTGGAGTATTCTTGTTTAAAGATCTCTCCTTTGATCTGGTAATCACCTTCTAATAATTGTTCTATACCCCCACCATACTTGAATACTTTTTCAAAATCCAAGTGAGGGTTTCCACTGTCCTTATTAAATCTGGTGTCGAGAGGGAAGCGGAAGAAATTACCTCCACCTCCAAAGATAGTAGTTCCTTTTCCTATACCTTCAAACTTATAAGATGCCTGAGCTCTTGGGCCGAGTGCACTATTGTTTACGTAAGGAATATAATCGTAACGTGCTCCCGGTTCAATATGCAAATTTCCTAAACGGATCTTAGTTGTAAGATATCCATTATAATAGGATCCTTTAGCAGTGATATTTGTAGGAATAGTAGTGAAGTCAGGGCTTTGAGTATCATAAGGGTTCGGACTTAGATTGTTCGGATCTGATTGTATGATACTAGAACCGGTAGAATAATAATTTAATAATCTATATTCTGTTCCGAACTCAGCACTAAAATATTTATTCGGGTCCCAGAAAGCATCCTGACGTATACCGTTATAGGCACCGCTTGCTCTGTTCTTTCCTTGTATAGAACCGAAAGAGACATTAAAATCAGTAAACGGATCGTAACTGATAAGTGTTACACGATTTGAGAATGTATCAATTGGTTTCCAAGTATAACGTAATGCTTGGGTCCTGAATCCTTGTCCTGAAGAAATGCTCGCACCCGCAAATGCAGCAGTCGAATCGTTCGCGGGGTCATTCTGATATTTAGCAGGAAGGTTCGCTGCAAAATCATCTTTAGAATAGAATGAATGAAAAGAGACCTGATGATGTTCATTAAAATTATGAACAAACTTTACTTGAGAATCTACGAATCTTGGAAGTCTTAAACCTTCTGGAAAGTCGGCCCCTAATGCAGAAGTCAAACCTTGTACAAATCTGTCCAAGTATCCTACACGAGCAGAAGCAATTAAATAACCTTTCCCGCCGAAAGTAGGGCTCATATAACTGATACTACTGGACCAAGCGGAGATGATCAGGTTTTTCTGAGACTTGTCTACCTTATCTACAGTATCGATATGAATGACCCCGCCCAACGCGTTATTGAAGTTTGCAGGGAATACACCTGTATACACGTCGATTGATTTGATCAAGTTAGCGTTTACCACTGCACTCAATCCATCAAAGTGGAATGGATACAAAATAGGAAGATCATCCACTAAATATAAGTTCGAGTTCGGATCGGAACCCCGGATCACATAATTGTTTGCTCCACCACCAAATGCTGCAGAAGGGACCACACCTGGAATTGTTTCCAACGCGCGTAACGGTTCCCCGAAAGTTCCTGGCATCCTTTTGATCTCTTCGTATTTGATCGTAGTTCTGGAAAGAATAGGTTTATCTCTTTCTGCAGCAACTGTGATTGTGCCCTTAGGCGCTTTTGCTTTAGGAGACCCTACAGAAGCGTCCGAACCGGCATCCGTATAAAGAGTAACCGTTTGGCCAGAAGCTTCTACGTTACCTTTGATATCCTGCATATCTTCTACTTTTAAGATACGGAAAGTATAAATACCTGGAGAAGGTACTACAGCATCAAAATAACCTTCTGCATCTGTTCTATAGATCTTTTTAGTTTCGAAAAGTAAAACCTGGGTTTTAGCTTCTCCTTGGTTTTTTTGTCTGGAGAATAACCTAGCTTTAAAAGTTACTTCTGCAAACACATCCAATGGAGCGATTGCCGCGAGAAAAGCGATTTTGATCAGAACTTTTTTTAACTTCATGGCAATTTAGGATCCACAAACACATCTTTAAAATTCAAATACCAAGGGATCTCTCCCGCAGGTTTATCATAATAGATCCAAAGACAAACCACAGGATAAGAGTTAAAAGGGCATTCTGCCTTTGTGATTGCGATACTGCAAAGATCTAAGTTCCTTCTTTGTACATCTCCAATCGCAACTGGAAAATGTGGCGGGATTGGATCTCCACATTTTTTAGAAAGATATTCTGCTGCAGCATAGATCTGGCTGTTTGCATCTCCCTGAGGAACAGTATCTTCCCGAACACAATCTACTAATAAAATACAAAAGAAGCTAAAAGCAAATACACGGGTTTTCATTTTTTACCCGCCTCGTTTGGAGTTGTAGAAGGAGAACCGATCACTGTGCCTTTTACTTTTAGGACACTTATTGTACCGACAGGAAAGAATAGGTGAGTCTCTTGCCAGTATTTTACCTTGATCAAACTTTTCCCTCCCGGCACTTTTTGAACTGCTTCACTAAGTGCATAATCCATATTTAATGGATTGGTGACCGGGATAAGTCCGAACAAAAAGAAAACGGAACTTTCTCCGCTGGAAACTCCTAACTCCATGTAATCTTTGGAGCGAATGATAGTAGCAGAATCGATGAGTTGAGTACTAGTCACTCTGCCACCCACATCCGCTCTATTAAAAGAACCTGAGCATGAGTACATCGTAAAAATTAAAAAACAAAACAGAATGATAGATCTAAGAAGAATCATATTGCCTTGGAATTAACGGCCTTTCTTTTTAGGATCCGGGATCTCGTCTTCGAACTTGATTGCTTCTGCAGAGATATGAAGTCGATTTACAGTTAAGAATACAAAGATGGATTTATCTGTCCAATAGCGGACATTGATCAAAGCATCTGCCTCTTTTTCCTTTTTCAAATCCTCCAGTAGTTGATCAATAGGAGGTTCTCCCAAAGGAATTCCAATGATTGCGATATCAAAGGTATACCAGTATTTTGTTCCTTCAACCGGAGAGATCACTTTATATTTTTTATCTGCTACCGGAACAGTACTAGTTGCAAGTCCAGCGCTAGAAGTAGCACAAGAAATGATAGAAGCGGCTAACAAAAGAGATAAGATTAGTCCGGAAATGCGAGATTTCATGTTTTTTCCTTTTCCAATACCGACTCCGGTCTAAGTCAATTTCTTGCTAAAACAAAGTCGTTTCGCGATTGAGGTTCAATCTTTAGTATCCACCATCAATCTCCCAAAAGACATATTTTCCAAGAAAAAAAATTCCACTCGGAACCGGAATCAATATGATGTGGTCGGGACAGACATTGTTTAGGAGGAGGAATATATTACAAAACCATGATTCTTTGGTTTCGTTGAATGTTTAAATTTGTTGGCCTTCGTTCTTATAATACTTCACAAGCTTGCGAGCAGTTTGATAAGAACCTGCCAGTCCTTGGGTTACAAGTTCTTCTGCCCTATGGAAATCATTTCCTAGTTTGGAAAAGAAATCATCTAATAACATGGATTGAACTGATTCGTGTAACCAATGTTTGGCCTGTTCTTTTCTTTTTTTATCTAAGTAACCTTTGTCTTTGATAGCTTGTATGAAGTTTAAAATTTCAGTCCAGATCTCGGAGATACCTTCTCCAGTAACCGCCGAGCATGTTCTAACTTCTGTTTTAATCCCTGATTCATGAGAAGGAAGAAAATGAACTGCAGAAATTGTTTCTGCTTTTGCTCTATTCGCTCTAGCGGTATTTTCTCCATCTGCTTTGGTGATGGCAATCAGGTCCGCCATTTCCATGATACCACGTTTGATCCCTTGCAATTCATCTCCCGCTCCAGCTATTAAAAGAAGAAGGAAGATATCCACCATAGAATTTACAGCAGTCTCAGATTGCCCAACTCCAACAGTTTCTACAAGGATTGTATCGAAGCCCGCAGCTTCACATAAAAAGATTGTTTCTCTAGTTTTACGTGCAACTCCACCTAATGAATCTCCGGAAGGAGAAGGGCGGATGAATGCTTCTTTTTTACGAGAGAGAATTTCCATTCTGGTTTTGTCTCCCAAAATGGATCCTTTAGATAATTGTGATGTAGGATCTACCGCAAGTACTGCAATCTTTCTGCCTTGTTCAATCAGATGATTTCCAAAGGATTCGATAAATGTACTTTTGCCTACACCAGGAATTCCTGTGATACCAACTCGGATACTTTTGCCCGAATGAGGTAAACATTTTTCTAATATAGCTTCTGCAAGTTCTTGGTGAGAAGGTAGAGTACTTTCTACAAGAGTGATTGCTCTACTTAATAGAACTATATCTCCGGAGAGAATTCCTTGGGAAAAAGTTTCCGCATCCGGAAGGCTCTTCTTTTTGATAGAGCCTCGGATCTGGGCTTCTTCTTTTCCCTCGGTCTCGGGCATAGGTGAATTAACCTTCTACACTCTTGATCAGAAGTTCTAGGATTTCTGCGCCTGCTTTGGAGATCTTTGTTCCAGGCCCGAAGATCCCATTCACTCCAGACTTATACAAGAAATCATAATCTTGCTGAGGGATTACTCCACCTGCAATCACTAGGATATCTTCTCTTCCTAGTTTTTTGAGTTCTTGGATTACCTGAGGAACTAAAGTTTTGTGACCTGCAGCAAGACTCGAAACTCCAAGCACATGCACGTCGTTTTCGATGGCTTGTTTTGCTGCTTCTCCAGGTGTTTGGAATAGAGGTCCTATATCAACGTCGAATCCCATATCTGCAAAGCTTGTGGAAATTACTTTTGCACCTCTATCATGTCCGTCCTGTCCCATCTTAGCGACCATGATCCTAGGCTGTCTTCCTTCTAACTTTGCGAATTTTGCGGAGAGTTCTTTTGCCTTTTTGAAATCCGGATCGTCCATGATTTCCTCCGAGTACACTCCTTTGATCATATGAGTGACGGATTTATATCTGCCGAATATTTTCTCCATGGCGAAAGAGATCTCGCCAAGAGTTGCTCTTTTTCTAGCCGCATCTACAGCAAGTGCAAGCAGGTTTCCATTTCCCGTTTTAGCACATTCAGTGATTGCTTCTAATGCAGCCGTAACTGCAGCATTGTCTCGATTTTTCTTAAGTTCGTTTAATTTACGGATCTGAGATTCTCTCACCGCAGTGTTATCAATATCCAGAATATCCAAAGGATTTTCTTTGGAAGGGCGATAACGATTGATACCTACGATTACATCTCTGCCGGAGTCGATCCTTGCCTGTTTACGGGCAGCAGCTTCTTCTATCCTCATTTTAGGAATTCCGGTTTCGATTGCTTTTGCAATACCACCCAGTTTTTCCACTTCTTGGATAAGTTCCCACGCTCTTTCAGCAAGTTGAGAAGTTAAAGATTCAATATAGAAAGAACCACCCCAAGGATCCACAACTCTATGGATATTTGTTTCTTCTTGTAAGTAGATCTGAGTGTTTCTTGCAATCCTTGCGGAGAAGTCAGTAGGTAATGCAATTGCTTCGTCGAGTGCATTTGTATGCAAAGATTGAGTATGACCAAGGGCTGCAGCAAGAGCTTCTATACAAGTTCTTCCCACGTTATTAAAAGGATCCTGTTCAGTTAAACTCCATCCAGAAGTTTGGCAATGAGTTCTAAGAGCTAAGGATTTGTTACTCTTAGGGTTAAACGTTTTTACAAGTTTTGCCCAAAGAAGTCTTCCTGCCCTCATCTTGGCGATTTCCATAAAATGGTTCATACCAATTGCCCAGAAGAAGGAAAGACGAGGTGCAAAACTATCTACATCCATTCCTGCCTTAATACCAGTGCGTAGGTATTCCAACCCATCCGCCAAAGTATAAGCAAGTTCTATATCCGCAGTAGCTCCTGCTTCCTGCATATGATAACCGGAGATGGAGATTGAATTGAACTTAGGCATGAAGTCAGTGGTATATTTGAAAATATCAGCGATAATTTTCATAGAAGGTTCAGGAGGATAAATGTAAGTGTTCCGTACCATGAACTCTTTTAGGATATCATTCTGGATGGTACCTGAAAGTTGTTCCGGTTTTACTCCCTGTTCTTCTGCAGCTACAATGTAAAAAGCGAGTGTAGGAATTACAGCTCCATTCATTGTCATGGAAACTGACATCTGATCTAACGGGATCTGGTCGAAAAGAATTTTCATATCCAGAACCGAATCGATTGCAACTCCAGCTTTTCCTACGTCTCCTAAAACTCTTTCGTGATCTGAATCGTATCCTCTGTGAGTCGCTAAGTCGAATGCAACAGAAAGACCTTTTTGTCCTGCTGCTAAGTTTCTACGATAGAATGCATTTGATTCCTCGGCAGTAGAGAAGCCTGCGTACTGACGGATTGTCCAAGGTTGTTGGACATACATTGTAGAGTAGGGTCCTCTTAAAAAAGGAGGAATCCCTGCGGCATAGTCCAGATGTTCCAAAGATTCCACATCTTTAGGGACGTATACAGGTTTGACTGGGACTTTTTCGGGCGTATTCCAAATCGTTTCTTCTAATTTAGAAAGTCCTAATTCATCCAAAGCCTCTTTGGACCAGGATTCGAATTTAGTATCTCCAGTTACTGGAGTTCTGTTAGGGGAGAATGTAGGTCTTTTCATTGGATTC
This sequence comes from Leptospira saintgironsiae, assembly GCF_002811765.1. Taxonomy (NCBI): domain Bacteria; kingdom Pseudomonadati; phylum Spirochaetota; class Leptospiria; order Leptospirales; family Leptospiraceae; genus Leptospira; species Leptospira saintgironsiae. The sequence goes on from NZ_NPDR01000005.1 coordinate 204,700, forward strand.
CCAGCCTTTTTTGAAGATCGGAAAGTGTTTCTAATAGATTGGATCGAACGTGGATGAATCCGTTTACACCTGCAGATTCCAATTCGGAAAGAATGTCTTTTGGATATCCAGCCGCATAAACAAGAGGTTTAGATTTTAACTTAGGAAGAATATCCTTCACATAAGAAGCTACTTCTTCGTCGGAACTGCAGAAGACTATCATCTGAGGATTTTCTTTTTGGATCCCAACAATTGCTTCTTCAGAAGTTTCATAACTTCCCGGATCGATCACATTAAATCCTGCACATCCTAAAAAGTTCAGAGAGAAGATGGCTCTTGCCTTCTTCATTTTTAGATCACCCAAAGGCAGAAGAAGTACTTTTACGGAAGTTTTATTTTTGGTTTCGTAGTTTTCCGTTTTCATACGGATCTCTTCGATTGCATCTCCTGCAAAAAACTCAGGAAGAGCTGAAACTTTGAGTTCATTAGAAGCAGAAGAGATCTCTGGAGATTTAATATTTTTATTTAGGTCTTTGTTTTGGATCTTATCTTTAGAATTCGGATATTGGTTTGTTCCAAGGAAGATCTCTTTACGAGTAGAGTAATTTTCTTCCTTCTTCTTTCTGGATTCCAAAATAGAAGATTGGATCTTACCGGATTTTAGGCATTCTAAGAATCCGCCATCCTTCTCCACTTCAGTAAACAATTTCCAAGCCTGTTCAGTGATCTGATCGGTAATCGTTTCTATATAATAAGAACCGGAAGAAGGATCAGCGACCTTATCCAAATAAGATTCATGTTTTAGAAGTAATTGAACGTTTCTTGCAATCCGAAGAGAGAAAGAATCTGCAGGTTGTAATAAATGATCGAATGGAAGAACATTGATGATCTCAGCACCGCCAATCGCAGCAGAGATTGCTTCAGTGGTTCCTCTCAAAATATTATTATGAAGATCATAGATCCCGTAATTATATCTCGCAGTTTCCGCCTCTATAAAAGGAAGAGAAGCTTCTCCTTTATCAGAAGAATAAGAAGAAAAAATTTCTGCCCAAAGAGTTCTAGCTGCTCTGAACTTTGCGATCTCTAAGAAATAATCGGGACCAATTGTAAATTGGAAAATTGTCTGAGAGTTAACTACCTCAGGAGAAACTCCTAATTCTCCCAAACGATAAAGATATTCCGAACCAAGTGCGAGAGTGTATGCAAGTTCCTGAACAATTGTAGAACCGCTGTCTCTAAATGTAGAAGAATGAACTGTGAGTGCTCTGAAATTTTTCCATTTACCTGCAAGTTCAGTTAAGATCGGTTTTAAAGTTTCAGGACCATGTCCGCCTGAATGGCCTTGCCTTGCGAGAATTCTGTAAGGATCATAACCGAGTCCCCCCACAAGAGTTTTGTTTTTAGGAAGCCAGGAATAAAGTTCAGGAGATTTTTCTTCTGCAACAAAATGAAGAGTGATCTCATTAAGAGGAAGGTCTTCTAACAAGAATGCCAGATCCTTTTCGTTTTTGATCTGTATTCCTTTTCTGCCAGAACCAACGTCCGCAAGCACGAGCCCCAGAGCAGAAACTCCATTGCCGATTGCTTCTACTGCTAATTCTTTTGCAGTTTTTAGATCCGGAGTATCGATATCTTGTCTGATACTCCAATCATTTGTAAGTTTACGGGTGGATCTAAGGTAAGGAAATTTTCCTGGAAGATTTGAGAGGAGCCATTCCTTTCCTTTTAGATTTTCTTTTCTATAAAACGGCTGGATCTTAAATCCTTCTTGGGTTTCCCAAACCAGTTTTTTTTCGAAGTCCGCACCTTTCAGATCCTTCTGGATTAGGTTTGTCCATTCTTCGGTAGAAACCGGTGGAAATTCGGAGAAAAGTTTTTCTGATGCCATTCGATTTGCCGTCAGGCTCCTTTTTTCGTTTTAAGATAATGAGGAATAGAAGCGAGTACTGAAAGTGTTAGAGTTCCTACAATCACCACCAAGGAGATCTCGATGGATACATGGATCACTTGTCCGAAAACGTATCCGGAAAATGCAGGAAGAAGAAGTTTTACTCCCACAAATGCGAGAAGAAGAGCGACTCCTTTTTTCAGATGTACAAACAGTTCCATCACTCCTCCTAAAAGGAAGAATAAGGACCTGAGTCCTAGGATCGCAAATACGTTAGAAGTATAGATGATAAAACTATCTTGTGTAATGGAGAAAATTGCAGGAATAGAATCTATTGCGAAAAGAATATCGCTGAATTCAACAACGATCAAAATCAAGAATGTAGAAGTAAAAAGGGTTTTTCCATGTTCTTTTACTAAAAACTTTTCCGGATGGAATGTTTTGCTCATTGGAAGAACTTTACGAGCGTACTTCAGAAGTTTCATTTCTTCTGGATCGAAATCTTCTTCTTCATCATGGAAGAACATCTTCCAAGCGGAGTAGAGTAGTAAGAATCCGAAGATATAAAGTATCCATTCAAATCTGGAAACTAATTCTGCTCCCGAGAAAATCATTGCTGCTCTGAAAATCAATGCACCTATGATCCCCCATTTTAAGATCATGGGTTGGTACTGGGATTGTATCCTGAACTTCGCAAAGATCATGATAAATACGAAAAGATTATCCACAGAAAGTGAATATTCCAGAAGGTATCCTGCTAAAAATTCCAGGGTCTTTTGTTTTGCGAGTCCTGGGTTAGTCGGGTCTTCATGAAAGATATAAACTAAAAGAGAAAAACTAACTGCAAGAGTTACCCAGAACAAAGTCCAGTATCCCGACTCTCTGAGAGAGAGTTTATGGGCTCTTTTATTCATTACGAATAGGTCCAAATAAATCAAAAGGCCTACTACAACGGAAAAAATAAGAAAAAGTGTAGAATCTTTTTGGCTAAACGAGATCATCGCAGCTTCCGAGGCCCTATTTGGGCCTTTGAAAGACAGGTTCCTCGGTTTGATCTGGAAGACAATCCCAAATCACCGGGTGTTTTGAGATTAGGAGCTCTTAATGATTTATATTATATTCCCGATTTTGGCCCTTGTTCATTTGGGAGTTCTATTTTTAGGTTCGGACATATTTTTAGTTCGTTTGATTTCCAAAATTATTCCCATTCTATATTTAATTGCGTTAAGTGTGGGAGAAGGAAGATGGAAAACTCGCGCTGGAATTTGGCTCGGGATTGGTCTTGTATTTTCACTCGGAGGAGATACTATCCTAGCTTTTCCGGATAAATATTTTGTTTTCGGTTTGGGCAGTTTCTTAATCGCTCAGGTAGGATATTCCGTTAGCTTTTCTTGGGGAAATCCAGTACATTTCTTAAGATTAATCCCTTATGTGATTTTCGGTGCTTCCTATTTTTATTGGCTTCTTCCTGGGATTGCTCCTGCGTTAACCATTCCAGTCGCGGTTTATGTTTCTGCAATTTGTGTGATGGGTTGGAGATCCGCAGCGAGAGAAGTTTCTTCCAGAGACAGATGGCTTGGTATTTTAGGAGCGATCAGTTTTATAATTTCTGATTCAATCATCGCACTCGGACAATTCACTCCGAACAAACTTCCATTCCACGGAGTTTGGGTGATGTCTACTTACTATATAGCTCAATTTTTAATCTATCTTTCTCAAGAAGAAGAGGAATAAAATAGAAAAAATATTATTGAACCGAGTTGAAAATCCCCTAGAATTGTCGCGACCGGAGTATGCAGAATGAGTATTAAACCTTTAAAAGAAACTACATTTTTGGAAGCTGTTGCAGCTGCGATCCAGCATGAGAAGGACTACTTCGAATTTTACATGGATACGTACGAAAAACTCCCTCCGGGAAGAACTAGGGAATTATTCGAAAAACTAGCAGAGGAAGTGGATGAACATATCAAATTCATCACTGAAATTTATAAAGTAGCTGAAGGAGCGGAACTTCCGAACCTTAAACAATTGGCCGCAATTCACAAATTCCATCAAAGCACTCTTCAAAAGATCATGAATAAGGTGGAACGTACGATTACCGGTTCAGGATCCAAAGATGCGCACGAAGCTCTAGAACTTGCGATCAGAGAAGCTGAGAATTCCGTAGCGTTCTATGAGAAACTCACTACTAAATTCGAAGATTCGAATATTAAACTATTGTTTTCTAAACTAATGGATTATAGCCAAAATTACCAATCTCTGTTAGAGGCTGAGTTGAATACTTTCGACCAGACTCGTTCTGCAGGAGGATCATACTTCTGGGACGAACAAGCAGAAGAAGTAGCAAAGGCAGTAGGAAATTCCAAGCCTAACAATAAGTCTACAAAAGGTCTGAAACCTTCTAAGCCTGTCAAAAAAGCTGCGGCTAAAAAAGTAGCGAAGAAGGCTGCACCTAAAAAAGCAAAAGCGGTCGCTAAGAAAAAACCTGCCGCCAAAAAAGCAGCTCCTAAGAAAAAGGCTGCTAAAAAGAAAAAGTAAGAACTAGAAAACCGGGAAACATTCGATTCCCGGTTTTGACTTTGCGGGTTTGAGAGTTTAAACCTTTTGGAAGAAGGTCTTAAAAAAGAAGTTTTCCCTCCTAAGGACAGATCCAATCTGGCCTCGAGATGAAAACGAATCCTAGTCCGGATTGGACCAAACTACAACATTTGTACCCGGTAAACCGGGAAATGATCTGGTTAAACAATTGTGGGACCACTCCTGCAAATACGGACACCTTACATGCAGTCAATGAATACTTGCAAGGTTACGCTGCAAGAGGCGGTAGCACAGAAGTGCGTAAATACCCGACTGTTAAAAAAGTAATCCGCACCATTCTCGCAGAACTATTAGGTGTAGAAGCTGAAGAACTTTCTTTAATCCATCATACAAACGAAGGAATTGGATTTATTTCCCTTGGTCTTAAGCTCAAAAGCGGCGATCGTATCCTTCTTTTAGAAAACGAATATCCTTCTAATATTTATCCTTGGGAACATTGGAAAGAAAAAGGAGTCTCTATTTCCTTTGTGCCAATGGCAGAAACTCCTGACGGATTTTTAGAAAACTTAAAATCTTCTATCACTCCTGATGTAAAAGTAGTGAGCCTCTCTGCGGTACATTGGTGTACAGGAATGCCTTTCCCATTAGAAGAAATCGGAAGTTTTCTGGCCGAAAAAGGAATTGAGTTCGTTCTGGATGGTGCCCAAGGAGTGGGACTTCTTCCTGTAAGACCTAGAGAAATGGGAATTTCTTATATGGCCTTCCCAGCCTGGAAATGGTTACTCGGGCCTTTAGGACTCGGAGTTTTATACATTGCTAAAGAGAAGTTAGAAGGTCTAAATTTCCCGTTCAAGGGTACTGGCTCCGTAGTAAACGACGAGGTTTATTTGCCTTATAGAGAAGAGTTAAAAGGCACGGATCGATACGAAATTTCTACGGTGAATTTTATAGATTGGGTATATTTCCAATCTACATTAGAAATGCTTCATAAAGTAGGTTTCCATAATTCAATGGAAAGGATTTATGAACTCGCGGACTATCTTTCTGACAAACTCAGAGATGCTGGCTGGAAACTAGCTTCTGACCATTTTCCTGATTTTAAAACTGGGATCGTAGTCGCAGAAAAAGACGGGCTTTCCATGGAAAACGTAGTTTCCAATCTCAAAAAGAACGGGGTAATGTGCGCACTTCGTTTAGGAAGGGTTCGTTTCTCTCCTCATATTTATCTGGCCAAAGAACAATTGGACAGAGTAGTTGATCTAGTTTCGAGATAAGCACTTGGCTTCTCTTTTTGAAAAGGCAGCACTCTTATTTCCACTCTGGGTCATCTGTGGTGTGACATTCAGTTGGTTTTTTCCATCTGTTCTCCACGGATTTAAAGGGCCTTGGATCACTTATAGCTTGGGACTGACGATGCTCGGAATGGGTATCAGCCTAAGAACAGAAGATTTTACCAGAGTATTCAAAGCACCCAAGCCAATCCTAATTGGTGTGATCGGTCAATATACGATCATGCCTTTGACCGGTTGGTTTTTGGGAAACTTCTTCCAACTTCCTGCTCCATTGGCTGTTGGGATCATAGTTGTTTCTTGCTGTCCGGGTGGAGTTGCTTCTAACGTGGTTTCCTTTTTAGCAAGAGGTGACCTGGCCTTGTCAGTTACAATGACTGCGATCTCTACAGTTTTATCTGTTCTAATGACTCCACTTCTCACTTTATTTTTAGTGGGGAATAGTGTGGGTGCAAATGCTTCCGGTCTATTTTTTGATACTGTCCAAGTAGTGATCCTTCCTGTAATTCTTGGAATTTTATTAAATCGTTATACTCCTAAATTCGCGGAGAAGGTAAAAATCGTTTCTCCTTTGATCGCGGTCATACTCATCACATTGATTGTTGCTTCTATCATAGGCTCCGGAAAAGAAGCAGTGATCAGTTCAGGACTTCATTTAATTTCTTCCGTATTCCTGCTCCATATCTCCGGATATTTTTTCGGATACTGGGCGGCTTACTTTGGGACCAAATCTTTTGTAGTAGCTCGCACAGTTTCCATAGAAGTAGGGATGCAAAATAGCGGATTGGGTGCTGTTCTCTCCCGGAATAATTTTTCCGACCCTTTGGTGGCGATTCCGGCTGCAATTTCCAGTTTTGTGCATTCTTTGATTGGGAGTGTTCTGGCGGGGATATGGAGAAGGTCCATTCCGCAGGGAGAACGGGAAAAATCGCTAATTTCGGCCGATCTTCCTTGATTTTTGGCTGTTCTTTTTTTTTATAGCATAATCAGTCCGAATAGTGTAAACTGAGCGGCCATTATTTTGGTCTAAACTCGGCAAATTCCTATTTGGGCCAATCTTAGCTAAGAGTATCATCCGTCATGAGAGAGATCATTAAGCTTTCTTGCCAAGTTTGTAAGAAAAATTCTTACTTCCAAACCAAGAACAAAAAGGCAAAATCAGAGAAGTTGGTAACGAAAAAATTCTGTAAATTTTGCCGTGCCCACGTCGAACATAAGGAATCTAAGGTATAATTCCTAATCCAGATGGTGACTAAAAAAGCTGCATACGATAAAAAGGTCCTGAGTGAAATATCGGACCTTCTTGTAGAGAGAAAAAACTCTCTTTTGGAGAAGTATGCGAAGTGGGAAGATAATAGCAAACCTTCCGGCCTAAAGGAAATGGGAGATATCGCAGATATCGCATCGGAAATCAACGAAGAGATGTTGAGTTCCGTTTTAACCGAGTCAGAGATCGAGACCATCCGAGAAATCGACGTGGCTCTCGAGAAAATCGAGGACGGTTCCTATGGTATTTGCGAAGGGACTGGCAAAAAAATTCCTTTAGCCAGACTAAAAGCAATTCCTTGGACTCGTTATACTGTAGAATACGCTGAGGCCGTTTCCAAACACAAGGCTTCCGGCAAAAAAGGTCCACTTTCGACTACATTAACCGGGACCTATAAAATTCCGTCTGATCCAGATTCTCTGGACGATTAATTCCCTACGCAGACATTCTGCCTATTTTTTTGGATTGAAATCTACTCGTTTTCGGCGAGCATTTCCAATTCGTGCCAAATCTTTTCGCCCGATTGAGGCCTCTTAAAACTCCTACCTTTCTTACACTGATCTTAACAGTGATCTTGTCCTACCTATTGCTACGTTGGACACTTGTAGTAAGAGATCCAGATGGGAATCTTGGAATTGTATGGATCCAGTTCCTAGCTGGATTACTTCCCAATCTTCATCATAGAAAGTCTGGTAGAATGTTCACCGCAGCATTTGCATTACTTTCTCCTGGATTATTGCTTTATGGGGAAGGTGGATATTTATACTTATCTGCTTTATTTGCCGGGGCGATTTTCGGGATTTTCATTCGACAATATATCTCCACTTTTTACGGACATCCTGCAAATGATGATGATCCTGTATTAAGATATTTTTATATAAACCGTCCTTATAAAAACTCTCTTGAATTCACTAAAAACCCTAGAACTGCATTTCTGATCTTAGCAGTATTTTTACTGTTAGATAGACTACTTGCTTATTTTGGAACAGATCCTTTGACATCTTGGATCTTGCAGGACACTGAATATTCTTCTGGGATCTCTTCTAAGTATGCGTTTGCATTGAGCTTAGACAGTATAGGCTCTTGGTTATCTGCATTCTTATACTTCTTCGCAGAAGAAACAAGTTCTCATGATACTGATCCTCCTGGAAAACATTGGAGAACAGGGATCACCGCAGGTTTTACTGGGAATTTAATTTTAGGTGCAATCCAAGGACTTGCTCCTTCTACTGACTTTCCTTTTACAGCAGGAAATGCAGAAACATTCGGAGTATCTGCATTCTTCCCGGACGCTTCTTCTTTTGGAATAGGGATGCCAATCCTATTTGGATTTTTCTTTTACCAGATCCATAGCAGAAACTGGAGGATCTCTTCTAGAGTTCTATTAAGCTTCGCGGTCTTTATTGCCCTAGGGCTTGCAGGGAAATACCAAAGCACCGGCTATTGGCTTCTTATTATTTTCCAAACCGCTTTAGTCATAGTACTTAGTTACCAAAGAGGGTTCAGAAATCCGATCTGGAAGTATTCTTTTATTCCATTCGTGGTGCTCGGGACTGTCGCAGTATTAGTCGGAGTTTATTTTATAGGCGGAATGGACTGGGCCTTTACTCCTTGGCAATTGATCAGGGAAGATGCGTCTAACGCATGGACCAAGGGAAAAACATTCTCCAAAATGTTAGAAATATTCTGGAAGGACGGTTGGGTCCAGACATTATCCGCATGGAATTGGTTCAAAGAAGCCCCAGTATTTGGACAAGGATTTGGTGGATTTGCACTACACTGGATCGAATCAGGACCTAGAGGCGCTTATCCTCCAAACGGGACCCAGGACTTTGCCTTAACTTCTTTTGTGTTCCTTCTTTCAGAAGGTGGGATCTTATTCTTCCTTCTATTTTTTGTATGGGTGGGCTTGGAATCATTTACCAGAACTTCTTATTGGTTTCTGCCTCTTCTATTCTTTCCTGTTACATTTTATGAGCCTTGGACGAGCGGTGCTGGAATATTAGGTTTTCTTTTAATATGGCTTTTAAGCGCATCTGGACCTTCTACTCGAACCCTGCCTAAATGGTGGATGGTTCCCGCATTTAATCTGGTTTGTTTGCTCTTCGGTTTGGGACTAACTGCTAAGGCGTTCATCCGACAATCTTCTCAATTGCAAGGACCTGAATTCAGATACGAAGAAAGAAAAACTTACCAACTTTCTGCAAAGGCAAAATTCCAAGAGAAGGCAGGGGGAAGATATCATACATTCCGTTCCGGAACTTCTTGGATTTTGGGTGATAAGGGGAATATCAGCTTACGTATTGCTTTGGATGAAGCTCCTAAAGCAGGAAAGCCTGTGTATATTCGTTGGATCTTCTCTGATCAGAATGGTGTGGAATTACAATCCAGAAGTACTCCTTTGAATACTACTGTGAACCAAGTTGGTTTAGGGGTTCCTGCAGGAGCTAAAACATTAACCGCGAAGCTTATGAGGATTTCTTGGTACCAAGCTGGGCCGTCTGAGTTTTATATTGGAACAGATGATTTTGACGGACTCAATCGTATCCGTTAAAACTTAAATGTCTGTTTTAGTCGTATTTGATATAGATGGAACATTAACGGATACCGTTTCTTTACACAGAAAAGCTTTCCATGAAGTTTTGATCTCTTTCGGACTGCCTGGTTTAGGTTCCGAAATAAAAGAATATAAACACCATACAGATTCGAGTATATTCAAAGAAATTTATACATCTTTTAAAACAGATTGGGATGAAAAGGTTTCTAAAAAATTCGAAGAAGAGTTGGCCCAAAATATAAAAGAGAAATTTCAAAAAGGAATTTCGGAAATTTCGGGAGCAAAAGTTTTTTTAGAAAGGCTTAGGTCTGCAAAGATCCCTTTTGGATATGCAACCGGATCTTTTTATAGGCCTGCATTCTTAAAATTAAAAGACTGTGGACTTCCTTTGGACGTACCTCTTGCAACTGCTTCTTCTTTTTATGAAAGGGAATCCATCGTTCAGTCTGTAGTTGAAGAATCTTGTAAAAAGTATTCTAAAAGTTTTTCCAAGACGATTTGTTTTGGAGACGGGATTTGGGATTCTAAAACCGCTCGAAACTTAGGTTTGGAATTTATTGGTATTACAGAAGATCCAAAACTTCATTCCGAATGGAAGTACCAGAACATACATCATGTATTTCGGGATTATTCAGACGGTCTTTCTATTCTTTCTGCGGTTTTAAGTTTTTGTGACTGAAAACGCATCTAATGTATTTCGATACTGTTGCTTAATACGTATAAACCATCTCCAGGTTAAAAGGCCCCAAGGGATCTTTGGAAATCTGTATAACGCACCACTTTCGTGTTCTGGATCTTCCGGTCTAAAATTTTTCCAAACTGGCACAACAGGTATCTTCTCGAAATTTCTTCCAGCTATATAAAAGGAAACAGTGGTTTCTTTATTTAGTTCCGGCTCTCGGATGACTGGAGAATAAAAACCTTTTCTGGAAAGAGAATAGGCGAGGCTTGGTTCCTCATCTCCTTCTGGTCCCAAATTTACTGAAAGAAATAATGGGATTTTTAAAATTCTCTCTCGGAAGAAAGAAGGGTTGATCATACCTCTAAGTAAGAATAAAAATCCGAGCCATGCGGGATATTCCATAAAGAGTGTGATAAATTCTAAAGAGCTAATATTTGCTAAATAGTATGGGATCCATTCAGGAACGAATAGATAAAAATTCAGGCAGAAGATAGGAACTCCAAATAGGATTACTGAAATAAATGATCTAATTGTAGATAGATCTCTTAATAAAGGGATTTCTTTTATATTCTCTTTGGATTGAGCTGCTCTCAACCAAGAATCATATCTTGAAAATTTGCGGATCATAGAATAATCATCCACATACAAATTTTCTGCCTGTAATAACTCGAATGGAAGCGTCACTTCTGCTTGGACTACGAGTAATTCTAATATTAAAAAAGAAAGTCCTAGGATTAAAGGAATATAAACTGTACCCAGTCCTCCTTGGATTAGTAAAAAATTATAAAGTCCATGAAGGATTACTAAAAAGGAGAATGTAGAGATCAGATCTAAACCGGAAAAATTTCCTTTTCTAGATTGCAGGAATTTTAAAATAAAAAATCCTAATATACCTCCTGAGAAAGTATGCAAAGGTAAAGAAGTACCTGACCTGAGTAAACCCTGCCAAAAATCCAGTTTGAAAGAATAGAATACATTTTCTATACAACCGAAAGAGGCTCCTAAAGTCAGACCGAAATAGAGTCCGTCTGCAAGATTGGTAGAATTTTTTACCTGTTTTAAGAATAGAAAGATTAGAATTGCCTTGGAAGTTTCTTCTGGAATAGCTCCTACAAGCATTGCTTTGGAGAATGCGGAATAATTTTCGAATAGGTCGAATACTCCTACTTCCCAAGCAAGAGCGATCCCTGTTGCGATCATTCCATAAAAAAATGCGAACGTTGTAAATGTAGTTCCTTGTCCGGAGTAATAGGTCTTACGATAAAAGTCCCAATAAAACCAGGCGGCGAGAATCGCAGAGATTGGTTTGCCTAAAAAAATCCAGTTTTCCATTCGCTTTAATAAAAAAGGCGCCGCCTGACAATTTTAAGCGACGCCTTTCAATCCGCAATATTTGTTAAGCGGTGTTAGTGATTTCTATGCTGCTAAACTTTGTTTTTTTCTCAGCAAATAAACTGCGATTCCACCTGCTATGACTAGTCCCAGTGCATAGAAGATCGCAAATTTTTTCACGGAGAGAAACAGATAACCGAGTAGGCTGCTATTACTTGGAACTGGGAATGCTTTGGACTCGTTAGTCACGTTATTATACCAAGTTTTATATTCTTTTCCGCCGGAAGACACCCAAAGATTGAACTCTGAATATCCTGTTTCCGCAGGATTTCTGATATCATATCTTTCATAAGGATATTTCCAAGTTCCAGGAACTAAGATTGCCCAAGGAAATCCTGTGATGTCCAAATATTTATCAGTTCCAAGCAAGTTCTTATACAGTCCAGGAAAATGGATCTCTTGTTTGGTATTGATCACATACGCATAAAGATCGTAAGGGAAGGACCCTAACTTAGCTCTTTCTACAGGAGCATTGAATGTAATCTCTACAGTTGCGATAAATCCAGGTTTGAACACATCACCTGGGTGAGCGTTCTGTCCTCTGATTGTTTTATTAGAATCATCAAAAATTTGGTAACCTGATTTTAAGTTCGCAGCAGTTACATTTACAGTGTTTGTTGCAACTTCTACTTTTCCATCCGCTTGGGTCAGTGTGTAAGTGATAGAAGCGCCTACATCAACAGGTAACTTAATATAAAGCTGATGTCTATAACCTGCACCTTTCGCAACGTGTTGGTATTTTCCTCTAAGCCTTACGATCTTGCCGGAAGAGTTTAGATCTTCTTCATTTTTGAATTGGATCACATAGTCGTTAAAATCTGCATCACCTGGAGAAGGATATAGATCCTCATAAGCGACAGTGAATACTCCCTCTGCAGGGTAAGCAATTTCTGTCGAACGAGTTGCGTCGTTTGGATAAATATCTGTATTATCAGGCACTCCATCTCCATCAGTGTCAGCAACTTGAACTGTAGGAAGATTTACTTCATATCTAATTGTTCTGTTGATCCCAAGGACAGATTGTAAACTGATATACTGAGAAATAGATTCCCCACCAATCGAAATATCTACAGTGATATTTCCTACAGAAGTTGGAACAGTTAATGTTCCGGTCACTTTTCCAGAAGAATCAGAAACTCCTTGGAATAGTATATTATTATTCTCATCATATACTAGAACGGTAGCTCCCGAAACCACATTAGACTTATTATCCAATACAGTAAGATTCAAAGGAATATTGATCGTAGTATTATAGTTAAAGATAGGATCTCCTTTTGGATCTTCTACCACTACTACAGCTACTGTAGGAGTTCCCGAGGAACTGTTGTTTGTATTATCTGAAGAAGATCCCGAATTCCCACTATTAGAAGACCCATTGTTTGCAGTGGAATCCCCAGAGGAAGAATTCGAAGAACCGGAAGATGAGCTACTTGAACCGGAATTACTATTAGAAGAAGTATTATCTCCTGAACCAGAGTTAGAAGAACTGGAACCTGAAGATCCAGAACCGGTACTTCCACTGGAAGAATTACCAGAATTGTTTGCTGTATCAGAAGGAGAAGAACTAGATCCAGAGTTTCCAGAATTGGAATCATTAGAACTTCCTGAATTTCCAGAAGAAGATCCGGATGTATTAGAAGAATCTGATGTATTCGAATTGGAAGAAGTTTGATCAGAAGAATTGTTTGAACCGCCAGTGGAGCCGGATGAACCAGAAGATCCACTATTAGAATTTCCGCTTCCTGAATTAGAATTGGAATCTGATGGGGTAGTGGTTGAACCTCCATTATTATCAGTATTGTCTGCAGGAGGGGTTACTGGATTTCCGGAACCATCTCCTGGAACAAATACTACTCCAGGGCTACCACTGTTTCCCGGAACTCCTCCGGTTGCGGTGTGTTGGCTTCCTAAGAAAAAAAACGGTAGTAATAAGCCATTTTTCTTATGGCTGCAGTTATAAACGAACCCGGCAATCATCGCCAAGGCTAGGAACTTTTTCATGAAGGGTCTCCCCACTCTAATCTCTTTACCTTAGGAGACGGGTGAAAAGGGTTGGTACTACGGTCGATTAGGTTTTTTTCCTATATGAAGAACGCTATTCCCGAATACAAAATTGGTATATCTGACTTTCTCGAAACCTGTTTGTTCCAATTTGGATTTCAAACCTTCTTGGTCAGGATAATATAAAGAAGAAACCGGCAAATAATCGAACATTTCATTTTTGCCCCCCCATAGTACATAACCTAAAAGAGGAACAATTCTAAAAAAATAGAAATCAGCGAATGCTTTTATAAAAGGATTTTTGACCTTTCCCACGTCCAGGTTTGCAAATACTCCGCCAGGTTTGAGTACTCTATAAATTTCTGATAACGCTTTGCCTAGATCATTCACATTTCTCAAACCAAAACCTATGCTGACTGCATCCAGGCTTTCACTTTTCACTTTGGAAAGATTGGTGGCATCTCCCCATTCTATCTTTACTCTGCCTTGGTTGATCGGTGCTTCTAATCTTGTCTTTGCGACTTCTAACATGTTTTCGGAGAAGTCCAGGCTTAGTAAAGATTCCACTCTTTGGGACCTTTCTAGACGAATGGAGATGTCTCCAGTTCCGCAACATAGATCTAAAACTTTGATTGGGCCCTTGGTTTCAGTTTCGATCTCTTCTACCAATTTATTCTTCCAAAATCTATGTAAGAAGAAGCTACTACAATCGTTGAAACGATCATACTTGGAAGCGATCCTGTTGAAATTTACTCGAACGAAATCCGCCTTCGTATCTGAAGAAGGCATTTGAAAAGAGGCCATTTCCCTTAGGATTTTGACGAATCTCTCCGGCGCAAGAGGGATTTGGATTTTTGTTCGGATGACAGAAAGTAGAAGTCCTCGTATTTTGGAGAAACGATGAAAGACCTAGGCTTTCTACAAGGATTGGATTGGGTTTCCAGCCTGATCATCCTTCTTTCCATATGGAATCTCGGAACCTTTATCCATGTATGGAGCATTCTTCCCAAAAGAAAGGAATCCTTAAAACAAAACTTCTTAACTGAAAACAATCCTTCCATCTGGGAAGAAAAACTTTCAGAAGTATTATTTCCCATTGAAACCAAACTTTCCTGGATGAAACATCTGGCAGGAATTTCAACAATGCTTGGACTTTTAGGAACTGTGCTCGGGATCTCTGAAGCATTCTCTTCTTTGCAAGCAGCAGGAACGGTAAGTTTGGATGCATTTGCAGGTGGGATCAAACTTGCACTAGTGACAACGATCTTAGGCTTGTTCGTGGCAATTCCTTCCTTATTCGGGTTTCAATTCTTAAAACATAGATTATTGGACTTAGAAAGAGAAGCTCTATCCTGGTTAAAGATCCCTCCTAGATAAAAACAAATGAGAAAGTCGATTTTAAAGGAAGAAGATCCAGGAATAGACCTGACCAGTTTTATAGACGTAGTATTTATACTTCTGGTGTTCGTAATGTTGGCAGTAAGTTTCCGAAAAGAGATCAGATCTATTCCATTAGAACTTCCTAAAGTAGGACAGGGAGAAGACCCAAAGGGTGAAAGAGTAGAATTTGCACTTTTGCAAGATGGCTCCTATAGAATTGGAGATGAAAAAGTCCAAAGAGCAGGCTTAGAAGAGAAATTAAAACAAGGCCTTGTCAAAGAAAAAGAAGTCCGTTTTTTTGCGGATAAAACTGCAAACTACGAAGAGATCGTAAAAGTATTAGATTTGTTGAGCAGGTCTGGTGCTTCTTCCCTGGAACTTGCTGTCCAAGGCCAGAAATAATATATTAAAGATCTTTTAACTTAGGATTATTCTTGTGACGATCTTTGTCTCTAGTGGAGTTCTTTTCTAAGGTTGCCTTAAAAGCTTCTTCCATGGAAATTCCCATTTGATTTGCCAGACAAGTTAGAACAAAAAGTATATCTCCTAGTTCCTTAGATAGACCTTCCGGATCTTCTCCCTTCTTGAAAGATTGGTCTCCGTATTTCCTAGCTACAAGTCTGGAAAATTCTCCTACTTCTTCCATTAAGATGGCTAGGTTTGTAAGTTCTGAAAAATATTTAACCCCGATGGTTTTGATCCAATCATCTACCGTCTTTTGGGCTTCGTCGAAATTCATTTTGTTTTAGGAAGGTTTCCCTTTTCCTGCAAAAATTCTATCAGAAATCTAGTAGGTTCTGCATAACATCCACCGCTGAGATGATGTGGATCTATGAATTTTTGGCATTTCATTCTGGAACGATATTCTTCCATATCTAATACCAAAGTTTCCGGATATTCTTGGATAAGTTTATCTCTTAATTCTATCCATTCTTGGAAGAACGGAGCGGATCTGACTTTTTCGGAGAATGTAGAATACAGCAATGGAGTCCATAAGATTACTCTAATATGATTCTCTCTCGCTGTTTTTAAGAAATTTCTAAGAAAGTATTCTTGTACTTTAGAACTTTTGAAATTTTTATAAGACTCGTTAAATATTCTTTCTGATTCCGATCCTAATTTATCTTCCGGAGTATTCGCCAAAAGACCATTTGGGATCCCGCCTTTAAATTTATCAGATTCGTTTATCAGAATATTTCGAATGAACACAAGTTGTTGGACTTCCCCTGGATTTTTGATCCTGGAAAAAGCTTCTTTAAATCTTGGGGGGAATACAGAAGTTCGGAAAACTTTTGCTTTTAAAAAACTATCCCATTCATTCGTGGAGAATATATTCCAATACCTTAAGAAAAATGGAAAATCATAAGAATAACGTAATGGGTATCTATTAGCGAAGTCTGTTCCTGAATCAGGATAATATTCTAAAATCGCATAGTCCAAAGGAATTTTTTTAGAAAGAAGTTTTTCCAAAGTGAAATTATGGAAAGAATAAGGTGCAGAAGGCCCTGAAAGGTTATACACGATCAGACCCGGACTTTCTTTTTCAAATTCTACAAGTGAGAATTCTCCCATATGAGAAGTCCCAAAAAATGTAAGGACTTTTTGGTCTTCTTTTTTGGAATCGGTTTCTTTCTTCATGGTAGAAAGAACCTTATCTTTCATATTATAAAAATAATATTCTGCACCAGTTTCAGTGTAAGGTCTTACCTTCTCAGAAGAAAATACCCTGTCCCATACAAGAAGTAGGGCAGCAATCCCAAGAGGGATCCAAAGAATTTTGCGATGTAACAAAGGAATTCTTTTCATAATCTAAAATGCAAAGTAGATGAAATCTTGTCCCTTGCCTGCGTAATTTCCAAAGATCAAAGCTCCGATCAAAAGGAAGGCAAGTAAAAGTTTGGTCCTATTTCTTTGGAACCAAAGAGGATAGCGTGCTGGTGCTTCCGCAGCATGGAAAATAATTCCGCCTATAATATAAGGAATTGCTAAATTGAAAGATAGAGTATTTGCCTGCTCGGGACGAATATGATAGAACCAACTTTCAAAGAAATAAAATGAATCACTTATATTAATAGAACGGAAGAATACAGCTGCGAGAGCAAATAACGAATAGGTCCAAAAAACTCGAACCCAATGGAAAAATTTTCCTGCTGTGGGTAAAATCCTTATACCTTTTCTTTCCAAGGTTCTTTCTACAAATAAGAAGAATCCATGAGAAAGTCCCCAAGCTAAAAAAGTCCAATTGGCTCCATGCCATAAACCACCCAAAGCGAAAGTGATCGTTTGGTTGATATTGGTTCTGGCTTCTGAACCTCTACTTCCACCTAAAGGAATATAGATATAATCTTTAAGCCAAGTGCCGAGAGTTATATGCCATTTTCTCCAAAGTTCGTGGATATTCTTACTGAAGAATGGAGCATTGAAGTTTCTTGGAATATTAAATCCGAATAATAAAGCACAGCCTTTGGCAACATCGGTGTATCCGGAGAAGTCAGAATATACCTGCCAAGTAAATCCTATTGTAGCTAAAAGTAAGGAACCACTTCCGTATTCTCTAGGCCTTAAAAATACAGGATCGATCAAAGTACCTAAATTGTCTGCAATCAGTATCTTCTTACAAGCGCCTAGTCCAATTAGGAATAGTCCTGTAAAGATCGCAGTTTTATGAATTCTCAAATTTTCCAGTCTTGGAAAAAAATCTTTCGCTCTCATGATAGGTCCTGCGACCAATTGAGGGAAAAATAATAAGAACAAAGTAAAATGGAAGAAGTTTGGAAGCTCTTCTACTTTTCCTCGATACACATCTATCACGAATGCCATTACTTGGAATGTATAAAAGCTGATCGCTAAAGGAAGAATGATCCTGAAAGAGAATGTGCTCGTATTGAATAAGGATAAGTTCGTGACGTAGAAAAGATTGTCCGAAACAAAATAAAAATATTTGAATATTCCTAAATTGATCAAGTCGATCAAAACGATGATCGTAAGTAACTTTTTACTTTTTGTTTTAGCAATTGGTTTTAGGAAAAGATAATTTAAGAATATGATTCCTAATAAATGTAAAAGGAAAGGTGGATTCCAAGAAGCGTAAAATACTAGAGATGCTATTAATAGGATCCATTCTCTGTATTTGCGGCTATCCCATGTCCAGTAGAGAACATAAACGATGAGGAAGAATACGAAAAATAAAGTGGAGGTAAAGATCATCTTTATTTCCGGTTTAATCCTAAGATAGAAGGTAAGTCAGCAGAGAATATCGCAGAAAATTTTTCCATTCCAGCCTTATTCAAATGGATTAGATCGTAATAATAATCTCCATTATTCTGACCATCTAAGCTTGCTTGGTAATCAAGCAGGTGAGTGTCTGGATCAATTTTTTGGATCTCTTCTTCCCAAATACGATTTCTGTCAGGGCTTCTCCAATTTTTAATGATCTCACTATAAGGCGCGATCACTCCGATGATCTTGATCTTCTGCCCATTTTCGAGACCTACTTGGCGAATATCATTATGAAGGATTTTTAATCTATGGAAGTAGTTATTCACCTGTTTGGTTCTTTCTACTTTAACTGGAGTTCTTTCTCCTAAACCACAAGTGTCCCAGATCGCCTTTTTATGAAATTGATCTGACCCTGCGGGAGCAGCGATACCATTTCCAGGATTTGTGATCTTCAAACAGGATTTGATATCTTTTACTTCCGGAAACATGCTAATGCTCGGAAGATTTGTATTTTCATGAGGCCAAGGAGTGAGTTTGGCTTCTTTTTTTCTTCTGCTAATATCTTTCAGTCGTTTGGAAGGATCTAGTATAAAATCACGAATATCTCTTCTGTAAGCAATACTTTTGAAAGCCAAGAACCCAAGATCATCATAACGCACATTATAATTGAATTCGTAGATTAAAGGGAATGCTAACCTTCTATCTAACTCTCCGAGCATTGCAAGAGTGTGGATTTGAAGATCTTCTTGGTCCACCCATGGAGTAGAGATTTCTAGTATATGTAAAACGGTATGTACTTTAGGGAATTTAGGAAGAAGGTTACGTACAAGTGCGTCTTGTACTACAAGCTCGGTTCCTTCCATTGCGATGGATTGGATCTTCTCTCCGTAAGGTTCCAGAGTTTCGTTTAAAGTTTTAAGAGAAAGTCCTTGGTGAGCAACAGAAGTCCCAAGAAGAAGGATTGTAGGTTCGAATTCCGGCTTCTTCTCCAAAACATAATCAGTATTTCGGATAACGTTTGCTGCAAAGGAGCCTTTTTTAAGATAAGGCCTATAAACTCCTGTTTGTAGGCATAGATCGAATAACGCCAATATTATAATTGGTATCCAAAAACTTCTTTGACGGATCAAACTGATGTACGGATTCATATTTGCCTTAGAAATCGAAATACAGGAAGTTTTGACCTCCTGCTCCGAAGAACAGAATGATAAATAGATTCGCTGTAACGAATACTCCGAACTTTTTCTTATTTTCCACGATTGTTTCTATTGGGTTTCGAGAGAAATAATAAGATAGAATAAAACAGATCACGAGTAATATTCCGTAATCGTAATTTACAAATGTTTTAATGGAATAGATTCCACCCGGCACTACGAATACAAGAGATTTCATCATTGCCCAAGCGGCTTTCATTGTTTTTGCACGGAAAAGAATAAAGCCGAAAGAAAGGCAGAACATAGTGAAAACCCGAGCGCCGATATCGTAACTCAAACCACCTTTTTCATTTAACCAGATAGCAATTTTGGTTTTGGAATATTCCCTATGAATACCAAGCATAATACCTTGCCAGAGTCCCCATCCAACAAAATGATAAGCTGCTCCGTGCCAGATACCTGCGAATAACCAAGTTATAAAAAGGTTTCTGTATCCTTTTAAAACTCCAACTCTGGAACCACCTAGAGGAATATAAATATAATCTCTGATCCAAGTGGAGAAGGAGATATGCCAACGAGACCAATGGTCCGCAATATTCCTAGCAACCATCGGGAAGTTGAAGTTTGGATCGAATTTGTATCCGAAAAGTCGCGCTGTTCCGATCGCAATATCAGTATAACCTGCAAAATCGAAGTAGATCTGCCAGCCAAAAGCCATTGCTCCCACCCAAATTTCAGCAGGATTTAGAATTTTATAATTATTGAATGTAAAATCTACTACCTTTGCTAGGTTATCAGCAAATACGATCTTCCTAGTAAATCCCATTAAGATCTGTGCAAATGCGATCTGCACATCTTCTGCAGTAACTTTAGGAGTATCATCCAAATCCCTAAAGAAAGTGTGGGCACGAACGATTGGTCCTGCTACTAATTGAGGGAAGAAGGAAACATACAAAGCAAAATCTAAGAATGACTTACGAGCTTCCAGGTTCCTGCGGAATACATCTATGGTATAACTCATGGACTGGAATGTATAAAATGAAATACCAACAGGTAGAATGATCTTTAGATGTTCTATCTTAAGAGGTTCACCTGTGGAGATTTGATTGAATAGATCTGCAAAAACTTCTAATAGGAAGTTAGTATATTTGAAATAAGCTAAGATCCCAAGATTTGTGATGAGAGATGCGACTAAACAAAGTTTTCTGAATTTTTCAGAAACTCCTTCTCCGCTCATTAATCTTCCTGCAACGTAATCCACGATCATGGAAACGATCAGAATGATGATATATAAGTTAATATTAAAATTACAGAAGGATAGGTCGATCCAGTTCTCGTACCAAGTAGAGGTCCTGATATCGTCGCAAACTATAGAAGCAGGATGCCAAGCGTTATAAAAGTAAAGGCTGGCAAGAAGAAGAAAAGCCCTTTGGTATGTACCTTTTAGGACTTTTGCTAGGATTAAAACGATCGGCAAAAATAATAGAAAATGGGCTGAATTGAACAGCATTCGTTCGTTTATCCTCGACTCCTGTGCAGTTTTTTGGATTGAGGGAAACCCACAAGCACTTATTTACTCGTTTCGATACACTGGTTCAGGGGTGATATGCTCATACTTATCTTCGATCCCTTCTATAAAACTTTTATGAGATCTTTCTGATCTAGGAAGAGTAGAATAAGTAAAATTGACTAGAAAAAGTAAGCTTACATAAGAGAAAAAAATAATATGAGAGATAGATCTTATTCCAAATCTAAAGTTCTCAAATTCCAAAGAACGGAATACTAAAGCAGCAAATATCAGAAGTCCTATAACAGAAGAGACCCAGAACTCAAAAAAATAACCTTCCCACCAAGTATAAAATACAAAAGAAGGAATCAGCCAAAAGAATAAAAGAATGAGTTCTGTTTTGTAGGACTTCCAGAGACGTATCCAATTTAAGAATGCTAAAAATAAGATTCCGATCCAAAATCCTAGATTTAAATTATAAGGGAGACTTTTGAGAGATGTAAGATCGTTTGCATTGATCCTAAGTCCATTTTTCACACCTTCGAAATTTAAGAAAGCGTCTCCAATCCCTCTATAAAAATTCATGATATAATTTTTAGGTCCAGGAGCTGCTCCCCATTTTTCTTGAGAAGCATATAAGAATAGCCAATTTGCAAAATTCTTTTCACTTGCAATCGGAGCAGTTAAGTTTCTTTCTAAAAGAATAAATCCAACATATAAATAAGAAAGTGTAAGAATAAGTACTACTGAGAATAAATATACGAAGATAAGTTTTAGTTTATAAGAAAATTCGAAACTTCTTCCTCTCCATTTATCTGCAAGCAGAACCGAAGCTGGCACGAATGTTAAAAAAATAGTATCTGATTGGTGGAAATAAACATTCCAAACTTGCAAAAATCCTGCGATGTACAGTTTTCCAGGAGACCAACCGTTTTTAGAATTCCAAATGCAGAGTAAGAATAATGAAGCAGTAAAACAAGAATGAATGAGTGGGGTATCGTTATGCTGGGCGTAAAACCAAAACCCTTGGGAACAATGAACAGCCAGTCCCAAAAGAACAGCCCCAATTATATCCTTATACAATCTCCAATAGGAGAGCATAAGTATAAAAATAAAAAAGGACGCTACTACTAAAACTCTAAGCCTGAGTCCGAACATTGCAGAGTCAGGTCCATGGAACCAATACCAAAATTTTAAATATAATAATCCTGTACTTTCAAAACCGATATGGTGAGGATTGAAGAATACTTTCCAGTATTTATTGGTAACTATATTATGAGTGTATACGATTGAATCCCAATCATAATGTCTTGATAAAAATCTAAGATCGAATAAGAATAAGATCCCGGTAAAACAAATCAGGAATAAAAAGCCTGCCCAAAGTGAAGGGGAACGAAAAATATTTTCTCCCTTTTTAAGGAACTCCAGACTTTCTAGAGAACGTTTAAACATTAAACGGATCTAAAAACGGAAGATAAAAAATCTCGATTATATTTGGAGAAAAAATAAGGAGATTCTGCAAGAACTGAATTTTCAGTTTCAGAAAGATGAATTCTAAAAGACAATTTTTCCAAACCTAAAAGTGAACGAAACCACCCTGATTTATGATGGATCTGTAAACCAGTTTGGTCTGGATTCCAACGAATTGTTTCTTTTCCTAAAAATCCCCATTTGGTAACTGCGAGTCTATTTTCTTCCGTAACAAAAGTTTGGAATAAATTCTTTCTTAAGAATCGAACTAGATCCAAAAAGAAAGCAAATGCAATATAAGAGATCACAAATAGTGCAGTGTAATCATAGAGTCTTTTGTCAGTTAGTAGAGAAAGTTTTAGCACTTTGGTGATTTGTAGTAATTCTACAAATTTGAAAATCCAAGTCGAAACTAAGGTTCTTAAAGGGAATAGATAAAATAAAAATACTCCGAAAACCGCGGTCGTAAAGAAAGGAGGTATATAATTAATTCTTAATTTACTTTTTTTGATCTTGGAAGATCTGATTTCCGTCTCGGAATTCTCCCAATTCCACCATACGGATTTGGATATATCGGATTTGTTCATATATAAGGGCCTAGGAGTTTTTCTTTCTTGATTTCCAAAGTTCTACGAGAGAGTTTTCGACCTGCTTTGCGGTGGAATCCCAAGACCAATCGTTTCTACTCGGCTTTCTGCCATAGATCCCTTTTTTACCGGTCAGGGAAAGTGCGTTTTTCCAAGCCTCTAAATTCTTAGGAGAAACGAAAGAATCCGTAAATTCATCTAAAACCTCGTGAAACACAGGAATATCCGAAACTATACAAGGTTTGTTCTCTCGGATCGCTTCTAATAAAGGAAGACCAAAACCTTCATGCAAAGAAGGAAATACAAAGTAAGAGCAATTTTTGTAAAGCCAACCCAGCTTTGAATCATCTGGGTTTTCTATAAAATAAACTCCGTCCTTCTCTAAACCGCCTTCTTTCAAAAGAGAGGTTAGCCCCTCTGATTTCCAACCCAGTCTTCCGGCAAGAACAAGAGGATAGGGGAAGTTCGGTTCTTCTTTTTTTAGAGACAGATAGGCTTCTACAAGAGTGTTTAAATTTTTTCTAGGTTCTAATGTTCCTACGGAGAATAAGAAATTTTTAGGCAGAGTTTTTTCAGGAGGAGATATTGATCCAAAACCTTGTACTCCTGGATAGACTACTTCTAATTTTGATTCTAATTCAGGTAAAAAGTTTAGAATATCGTTTTGCGTATTCTGGGAAAGACAAAGTACTTTATCTGCTTTTTTTAATGTGATGGGTGACATGATCTTATGCTGCCAATAATTTGCAGTGGTCATTGTCTCAGGCGCAGATCTGAAATTTAGATCATGATAATTTACTAAAGTAGGGACTTTCAAACCGAATGCAGGAAGTAATTGTAGGGTTCCCCAAAACAGATCTATTCTATGTTTTTTTACCAAAGAAGGTATGGTAAAGTTTAGCCATAAAACTCCTGGAAGTTTACTCGGAATAAAAGTAGGAGTAAGCCCGATCAGATGATTGAATACAGGATGAATTGGTTTATTCGAATAAAGATAATATTCTAAAGGAGAATCTGGGCGTAAAAGTCTTTCTAAAACTTCTGCAAGGTATCTGGAATTTCCAGTGATCCCGTAAGACAAGGGCCTTGCATCTACTGCCACCCTTGGTTTGTATTTTAAATTTTCCTTTTTTAGCATAGTATTCTAACTACTAACTAGTTCTATCCGAATAGAAAGTGCATACATATTGTATTAAAGAAGTGTATAATAAGAAGGAGAACATCAGTATTGCTTCTTCTGCTATATTCCCTATAAAACTTCTGTTTAAGAGTAATACTAATATGGAAATGGAGATAAAGATCGTAGCAGATCTATATTCTATCAATTTTGATTTCCATTTTTCCCAAACCAAATACGGTTCTCCCTGTTCTGGCCAAAGTTTAGAGAGAGCAAATGCAGTTGGGAATAATAAGAATACAAATGCGTGAATCCAAGAGATCCCGCTGAAAATTACAGAGAAGAAAAATAGTCCAGATAGAACAAATCCTTCTGAAGCACCTTTATATACTCTGTATAAATAAGGACCTGCAATTCCTAAACTTAAAATTCCAGAGATGATCTTTACTTGATTCACTGTCAAAGTACTAAATGGCATCCCGAATCTTCCCTGGTTTAGTAAATCAGAATATGCTAAAAAGTATTTTGCCAGGGTAGAATTCAAACTCTGGTTATTCTTCCAAGCACGTAAAGCAGGAGACTTTAGATATTTGTCTAAAACTAGATCATACCAGGTTTGGTTCATCTTCCATGTGAACTCTGGATTGTATAATGCAGGTAGCGCAATCCAACCTAAGGCAAAGATGACCGTATAAACGATCACCATTGGTCTTTTTTTGTATAAGAAATAAAACAAGAATGCAGCAGGGGTGATCTTGATCACGATTGCAAGTGCTAAGACAAGCCCGGACAACCAATCCTTTTTCACAGAAACAGAAATCAAAATCAATAATAAGAGCAAGAATCCAACTTGATTATTGTTCTGATGGTTCTCTACAAATCGCAAAGATAAAAGTAAAACTGCAGATAAGAATAAAAATGATTTCTCTCTACCTAAAAGTTTTCCGATCAGAAGAAGGCTTAAGACCAAAGCTATAAAATTGATCGTAAAAAATATTCCCGATGCTAGTTCGAAAGGAAGACCTGCAATTGGGATGAGTAAGAAGGCAAAAGTTGGCGGATAAATATAGGAGCCTACATTTTCCACTTTTGCTTTGATCCTAAAGAACACTTCTGGATCAAATATCTGGTCTATTTTTAATTTGCCACTTTCGAATTCTTGGACCACTTCAGATAGCGCATCCAAGCTGTATAAGTCCTTGCCTTGTTTAAAATTACGGGAGGCTTCGTAATAGTC
This sequence comes from Leptospira saintgironsiae, assembly GCF_002811765.1. NCBI lineage: Bacteria > Pseudomonadati > Spirochaetota > Leptospiria > Leptospirales > Leptospiraceae > Leptospira > Leptospira saintgironsiae. The sequence continues at coordinate 229,964 of NZ_NPDR01000005.1, forward strand.
TGAAAAATCGGAAGATTGTTCCGTGCGACTGAACCCGTTTGCGTAAAGGAAAGCTAAGAATAGAAAGAATGCTAAAACAGGGCCGGACTTTTTGAGGTCGATCCGCATTCAGGTACTCTTTTCTGTCCGCCCGAAAAAGCCAAGAAATTAAAAATCGGTTCCCGAATTCTTCGGATCCAATTCATTGGAAGAATGGAATTCCAAGATCTCTCTGATTTTGATTTCGAACTTCCCGAGGATCAGATCGCAAAATTCCCTGCGGCCAAAAGAGATAAGAGCAGGCTGCTTGTTTTAGGAAGGACCCAAAATTTTTTAAAAGAAGAAACTGAATTTTCCAAAATACTAAACTATCTCCAAGAAGGAGATGTATTGGTAGCGAATGCAACCAGGGTTTCCAAACGAAGAGTGTTCCTGGTAACTAAAACAGGAAGAAGACATGAGGCAATGTTCCTTACTGAAACAGAACCTGGGGTTTGGAAAACACTTACTAGAAATTCTAAAAAACTGAAGTTAGGAGATACAATTTCAGACGAGGCCACTGGAAAATTTCTTTTTTCAGTCATAAGAAAAGAAGAAGAATTTACTATCTTTCAATCCGAACTGCCTCTTGATGAAAACTCATTTGAAACAATAGGTAGAACTCCAATCCCTCCTTATTTCAAAAGAGAAAGTACATCAGAGGATGATGTTCGTTACCAAACTGTATATTCTAAAAATTTAGGTTCTGTTGCTGCTCCTACAGCAGGTTTACATTTTACTCCGGAATTATTAGAAGAGTTGAAAAAACGAAACATAGAATTTCTAAAACTAGAATTGAAAGTTGGTTATGGGACATTCCAGTCCTTAAACGAAGATCATTTTGCGAATAAAAAATTACATGAAGAAGAATTTGATCTTCCACTCGAAACAAAAAACGTTTTAGATTTAGCAAAGAAGAATGGTAAAAGAATAATTTCTGTAGGCACTACTACACTTAGAGCTTTAGAATCCGCTTACGATCCAAATACCAAAACATTCAGATCGGGAGAAGGAAAAACGAGACTGTTTTTGCAGCCAGAAGATTCTATCCTGAGTTGTGAAGGTTTGATCACTAATTTTCACCTTCCTCAAAGTAGCTTACTTTTATTAGTAAGCGCATTTGCAGAAAAAGAAAAAATACTGAAGGCCTACAAATTCGCCATAGAACAAAATTTTCGTTTCTTTTCCTACGGTGATTCTATGCTGATTTTGGATCCTGAAAAAGTCTGAATCCAACTTATTTAATTGAGGAATTCTAAGCCGAAAAGGAAAATGGGAAAGGTGTTAAGAAAGGTTCTTCCTGGGCAAACTGAAATCAGATTTAAAGCGGCAAAGCCGGCCAAACTGAACGGACTGCCTGACTTTTTAGTATTTCATAAGGAAGAGGTGAGAACATTCCGCCAAGCCCTTGGCAACCCAGGACTCTTCCGACATATCTTAATTACCGGCCCAGAGATAGAAGCAAACCTTTTGCAATTCGGGCAATACTTGGAAGGGATCGTTAAAGACCAACCTGTAGTTGCAGAACCAAATCCTACATTATTATCTTTAGCAGGATTTCCTTTTGAGAACAAATATAGACCAGGAAAAATTTCAGAAGCAAACGGCGGACTTTTACTTCTTCCAATCAAACCATTTGTAGAAGATCCGGATCTTTATTATTTTCTGAAAGGTGTGCTCCTAACTGGTAAAATAGATTTTCTTTCCCTTCCGGAAGGATCTGATTCTACAAATATCAACCGTTTCCATCCAAGTATAGATTCCAGATTTAGACTTATCCTAGTAGGAGAAGAAACTGAAGTGGATTCTATCTCCCAGATAGACGCCGACTTTTACGGAAGTTTTGATTTTAAAATTCATATGCCGTACGAGATCAGTTTGGAAAAATCCTGGCTTCCTATTTTTTCTGGACTAGTCAAATCTTGGGAGAAGCCAGGTTATCCTCCTTTGGACCAAGCCGCTCTAGATTCACTTCTGGAACTTGCGCTCAGATGGAATGATAGCCAGACTAAACTTTCTTTACATCTTTCGGAACTTCGTTCTTTCGTAAGGGAAGTATTAGCATTTAATAATAAAGGTAAAAAAGCAGTAGGAAGAGCAGAAATAGAAGCAGGTCCTTCTCTTATCCAAAAAAGAACCGCCATCCACAAACGAAAATATATAGAGAATATCAAAGAAGGTCTTATTGGTGTTCCTCTGAAAGGAAAGAAAACAGGACGGATCAATGGACTTTCTGTAATTTTATTGCAGTCTTCCTTACTCGATTTTGGACAAGTGAACCAAGTATCCGCCAGGGTGTCTTTGGGTTCTGGAAACCTGATCAATATAGAAAGAGAAGTAAATCTTTCAGGAAGCCTTCACGATAAGGGAGTTTTTATTCTACAGTCCTATATCAAAGGAATGTTTTCTCATACTCAGTCTTTTGGTTTGGATGCTTCTATTTTATTTGAACAAAATAGTTCTCCGATTGATGGGGACTCAGCAAGTTGTGCGGAACTTCTGGCACTTCTATCTGCGCTTTCCGGTTTGGAGATACCTTGTAATATTGCAGTGACCGGGGCTCTTTCCCAGTATGGGGATATTCTTCCTGTTGGTTCAGTGAATACTAAGATCCAGGCTTGGTATGATGTGATCCGACTTACAGGTTCTACTCGAGATAAATATAAAATTTATATTCCAAAGGATAATATGAGAGATCTGAATCTTCCACGCGAGATCCGAGAAAGTATGAAAAAGGGAAATTTCCAGATATTCTCCTGTTCTCATGTAGAAGATCTGATCCCTGATATTTTCGGGGTCCCAGCTGGTAGGATCTCCAAATCAGGAAAATACCCGAACGGTTCCCTTTTTAGGATCATAGAAGAACGAATCGATCGCAAAAGAGACGGGGAAGAGGCTTAAGGCCGACCCCTGTTTCACAGGGCCGGGCTGCTCCGGGTCAGAATTTCCCAAAATTTCTCAGATTTCCTCTAATCAGTCTCCCCCGAAACGACCGATACTTTATATACAGTCATGAAACGCGGGGCAAACATCAATATTGAGTCCTCTCTTCTTGTAACCTTGGTTGCGAGTATGGGATTCTTAGTTAGTTTGGGAATAGCCCCAGTCAAAACCGGAGGCTTTTTAAGCGAAGAACCGGTCTTAAGAGAACTTATCCCCGACCAATTTACTTGGGAACCAAGCTCGGAACAAATCCGAGATCTGCCAGAGAGAGTAGGAGAAACCGGACCCAGCCTGGTTTAATTTCTTGCTCCGCTTCCCCGTCTGAAAATCCTATCAAGAAAGACCGGGAGTGTTCGATGTTCGGCAAAAGTTTAGATAATCTAAAACAAATGAACCAGATGCGGGTTCGTATGAAAAAATTGGAGAAGGAACTGGAGGCTTTAACCTTCGAGGGAAAATCCAAGAATGATTTGGTCATCTGCATTACTGACGGCAAACAAACCGTACAAGAGATACGTATCGAAGATTCGTTGCTTGCTAAAAATGATAAAAAACTACTTCAAAAAAGTATAAAGCAGGCTGTGAACCAATCTATGGAAGCTGCTCAAAAAGTAGCAGAAGAAAGAATGGGAGAATTTAAATCTCTTCTTTCCGGAATGCCTTAATTATAGGCCTTTATATTCACTAAAAATTTTCTGTTTCGTCCGATTCCGAGAGAGTTTAAAGAACTCATGAGGGCAGATCGGACGAGAATCAGTGGACTCAGGAAGAACAATTGCTTCTTCTCCACCTTCGTCATCATTTTCTGTAATTCCTAAAGAAACCGAAATATCTCCTGTTCTTTTCATTTCTGTATTGATCTGCAGAGAATAAAGATTTCCATCTATATTCTTTTTTAATAATACTAATCTCCCGATCGCATTAGAATTAGAACGATCCGCTTTTACGAATTGTATCTGTCCTGGATTTAATTCTCCTAGTGGAGTGATCTCAGGGATTCTGAGCGGATCGTATAATTTTCTGAGAACATCGCCGTCTGTCCCTGCTGCAGGAAATGGAAAAGATTGGATTGTTTTAGTGATATCTTGCAAAAATCCAGAAGCTCCATTTGTATCCGTTCCGGATTGTGCAAACTCTGGAGAAACATCTCCTAAAGATTGCCATAAGAATGCTGGATAAATTTTCACAAAAATAGAAGATCCATCCGATCCAAGCGCATCTTTTACTTCCTGAGAAGCAGTTAGGTAATTATTTGCGTTTGTTTTGAATAGATGGAATAATCCGGTCGCATCTGAAGCCCTATAACCTTTAGGACCCTGGACTCCAGTTCTAAAAAATGAATTTCTGGAATTTGTATCACTTCCCGAAATCATATATAAGTATTTCATAAAGGAGTAGGCGAATGCGTAGTCTACCAGGGAATTAAATTTAGAACTTCCGAATATACTATTCCCGTTCACCCCTCTAGAACATGCGTTTGAATTTCTACCTCTATAACAATTGATACGATTGATTTGGGGGGAATATCCTGCGATATCTGCGGCAACTTCACTCGTTCCTTCATTGATCCAAGCCTCGTCTCTTCCCCCACCTTGGCTCATGATCCTGGCTTCGTATTGGAATCGGATCAAGTGTTGGTATTCATGGGCAAGAGTTGCTAAGAATGTATCTGGTTTTCCCTGTGCGAGATCAGAATTACGAACTGTAATCAGTTCCACCCCGTCCATATACACTATATTTGAATAATTAGAACGTACTGCATAACTGGAACTGTCTGGGAAATAATCTACAGGATCAAAAAATCCAGCTACAAAGGAAGAACCTGTAGTACTTCCATCATGTATATCTGAAACGATAACTGCAACTTTTCCATCTCCGTCTAGATCATCCGAAAAGCCGAAAGCCTCGCCTAACCTAGGATAAATTTTAGAATCGAATTCTTGGGAGATATATTGATAATCTAAAGCGGATTCTAAACCGCTAGTTGCGTAGATGTTTACATGAGAGCCAGATGCTACCTTTGTTGTTTGCACACAGCTGGAACTGTTTTTTACAAGATTACGGATCCAGAATGTATTATTGCCGCCACAGGAAATAGATACTTTGGCTAATGAAAGTAGATCGTCTATAGTAGGTTCTGATTTGTCTTGTGTGTTAAGTGCGTCATTGCTGACTACACAGTCAGAAAGTAAGAATATCAAACAAACCGAAAGTACAAACGTATATAAAGATCTGCCTAGTGGCATACAAAGGGACTTCCAAAAACCGTCTCCGGTCGAAACCTTCATGATCTTTCCTATCGAAAAAGGAAACTAGCTTTACGCCTTGATCCTTTTTGCTAAGGTCAATAATTATTCAGGGTCGAATGGGAGCAAGGATCATTGACTAAAAACGTTCCGAAGATTTGGAAATTTTTTTCCAAAAAATTTCAATATATCGTAATTATTTCGTTAGGATATAATTGTGGATTTCGTCCTTCTCCCTTACAAAAAGATCCGATCTTAGGTCCACAAATTCCAGCTTTCGATTCCGTTCCGAATAGCGGAGAATATTTTTCAGAGATCAAAAAAATCCCAACCGGGTTTTATATCCGACAGGTTTATCTAAATCATTCCAACAAAAAAGAAATGTTGATCAGTCAACTAACAGTGAGTGAATTTAAAAATTGGGAAGAGACAAGGTTTGAGGGGAAACTAAATTTAGACGAGTCCGGAAAATTTTTTAGATTTCGTCCTAGACTTTGTAGGATGTTCACTAGTAAAAATCCTGGGGATCGTTGGACTTTGACTAGAGCATATGAATGCGATCATTTCGAATTTCTAATATGGAAATCAGGTCCGGAAGATATTCGTTTAACTCCAGGTCCAGAAGGAGAAGAGGAAGGGATTCTTCTTAAAAAATCTAAATCTTCTAATATTTCTCAAATTTCTGCAATTATACTAAAAACGGATCCGACTATTACAAGTATTTGGGGGATTCGCCTATCCAGGGTCAGAAAGGGTGCTAAAGCTATATTAGAAAAACCAGATGGAAAAAGGACGGAACTGAATACTCTTAAAACTGTAGAAACTACAGGAGAGATTAAAACCGAAAAATCCGATCATGCGCAGCCAGGGGATATGATCTTATACACAAACCCTGGAGAAGCTAGGCCCCTCGCTCTATAGTCCGCCTGCGGGCTTCAGGAGTGAAGCGACTATAATCAGTCTAATCCATTCTCCGAACTTAAGATCCTACGTAGGCCAGGAATGATTTTTACATAAGGTTGGATCTTTCTAAAATCAGAAATTTCTTTTGCGGAAACATCTGAACCATCCAGCTGCAGGTGGATCAGGTTCGTAAGACCATATAGAGGACTTAAATCTTTCACCTGGGTCCCGCCCAGATATATTTCCATTAGCCTTGTACAATTTTCTAAAGGCCTTAGATCCGTGATCTTAGTATGTTTAAGCTGTAAATGCCTTACACTACATCCCGGCCCCAAAAACCCTAGGTTAGAAATTTGAGAATCTGTCAGTTCTATTCTAGTGAGCCTATTCCAATGCAGATAATTTTTCAGATCTTGGTCGGCTATTTCTGTTTTGTTTAAAACTAGGCTGTCCAATTTTGCAAAACGATTTAATGGAGATAGATCTTTTACTGAAGATCCAGATAGATGAATATATCTGAGTTTAGGAAGATCAGGTAGGCCTTCTAATGATTTAAGATCTTTAGAATTTAGTTCTAGGATCTCTAATCTGGAGAATACGGAAAGATCGCTCCAAGTCGGATTGTCTTCGAATCCTAACCAACGGATTTCTTTAGGATATTTGCCTAAAATTTCACCTTCGGAATTTCGTACTGAAATAAGATGATTCGATTGAGAACAGGCAAATAAGAAGTAGAGGATTAAAAATAATTTCCTCATTAGATCGAATCTATTTGGATTCAATAATGAAGAAAACCAAAAAATTCAAATTTGGAATTTCGAAAATATAATTCGATTCGTATGTAGGAACTCCTACGAGCGCTTTGGAAGCGGATTTATCGAGTTGACATATGCTTCCTTTTTAGAGCAAGATAAGATTCGAAGCCGGTCTGAATGGAAGAAGATAAAAAATCCGCCTCTCGAAACACTAAACAAAAGGGCGAGATCCTGAGAGTCATCCGTGACGCAAAAGGTCCTCTTTCGGTAAAGGAAATCCACGATATCTCTAAAAAATCCATACAGAATATAGGGATAGCTACTGTGTATCGGTCGGTGAATCATCTGTTGGAATCAGGTTCGATCCATGAGATCCAATTGCCTGGAGAATCTTCCCGTTTCGAGATCAGCCATCTTGACCATCATCATCATTTCCATTGTAAAGTTTGCGATCGGGTTTTTGATGTGGAGATTTGTCCTTTCCCTATGGAAAATTTACCCAAGGGATTTACATTAGATTCTCATGAAATTATTTTATATGGCATTTGTTCCGAATGTAATACCTCTCAAAAATGAATCAAAAAAAAATAAAATCTAAAATAATCTACCTAAGCATTCTATTCATCGCTTTATTTTCCTTTATAGATAGGATCGTACTGCAAAATCTACTTTTCGAATTTCCGAATGAGCTGGAGTGGGATACTTCTCCTTGGTTCAATTTTTTAGAAAAAAGAAGAAGGATCCAATTCTCCGAAAATGAAAAAGGAGCATTGATTGTAGGAAGTAGTGTAGCTCTTTATTCTTCTCTTCCTGAAAGAATGAACGAAAGGCTTAAAGATAAGTCTATCCGCATGGAATTTTATTCTCATCCTGCTCTCACTCCTTCCGATTTCTATTTTTATAAGGAAGATATTTCTTCTAAAAAGCCTAAACTTGTATTTTTTGTTTTAAATCCTGCAGATCTTCAATTGGATTTTCTGATCACAGAAAAAGAAAACGAAGCAAGATTAGCCCAATACAAACAAAATCTTCTCTACCAAGAAAAGTCCATCATCGACTTTCAAAATTTAGAATATTCTGAAAAAGCCTTGGATGATGTTTCCGCAAAAACAAGGCACCAGAACAGAATGATCTATCCCGCTCAGTATCTAAGAGAGAAGTATGAAGATATTCTGAAAACAGGAAAATCCGCATTTTTATCTCTTCTCTCCAGATCTTTGTTTTTAGTTGTCCGGTATCGAAGTTTTTTATATGATCCGATGGACGCTTGGATTGAAAACCATCTCAGAAGTGGGAGATCCTACCATTATTATACAGGAATTATTCCGGAAGAAGGTATCTATCTAAGAGGATGGGCTAAACCTGAATTTTCAATCGATTGCGAATTGAAAAACGGGGTTTTCGAAGAGAGTGTATTTTTCCAAGAGAAGAATACAACTTTAAGAATTTGGGGAGAAGGTAAACCGATCCTGCTCGATAGAACTTTCCCTAAGTCCGGTTGGCATACGATCAAATTTAATGTTCCAGAAAAGTTGGATAAGACCAAACTCAGAATTGCTTCTGATAAAAAAATCTCTTCTTTGCAAGTGGACGCAAGGATTTTCGGAACAGAGGAAATTTATGGGATCAGACTTTCTCAAAACTTTTGTAGAAATGAGATCCGAAAACATATCTCTTATATTCGAATCCCAGGTTTAGATGACTATAGACTTTCTAAAATGGATGATACAATATATTCCAAAGATTATACAGAAAGGATCTATGGATACAAAGGGGAAAGTTCTAAAATGTCCAGACTTGTCACTCTTAGAATGGCAAAGATCAAATTAGCATCTTCTCCTAAATTTTTTATATGGTCCGAATTGGAATATCTGAAAAAAGCAATTGTGTATCTTGAATCTCAAGGTATCCAAGTAGTTCTGGTAAATTCTCCTGAAAATCCGATCGAAAGAGAAGTATACGAATCCAGTCCTTGGTATAAAGGATATATTTCTTATTTGGAAAATTTGGGAAAAACTAAATATAAATTTAAAAATGCAATCTCTGATTTTGAAGATAAAAGATCTTTCTTAGACCCTCATCATTTGACCTACCAGGCTTCCGAAAAATCTTCAGATCTATATGCAGATTGGATCTTAGAAACATTAACGGCAAAGTAAAATGTTCGGATTCTTATCTAAATTTTTACAAAATGAAAAATTGAAATCACAGTGTATTAGCGCTTTAGGAAATCCTAAACTAGTTACTGTAGTTTTTATCATTCTATATTCCTTTTCCTCTTTTTGTGTTTGGAAAAAATACTCTTGGAGCCCTAGCTCCCAGGTAAATTTTGGGAAAGAATTCGCGGATCAAAACAAAGAGCAAACTCCTCCAGGCGCAATCGTATTCTTAGGAGAGGAGGGGAACCTGGGCGCAGGTTACGACGGGCAGATCTTTTATTATTATTCTAGAATGTTGTCCGGTCTTAGTTTAGATTGGCCAAATGGTTTCGAGACTAGCTTTAGGGCGCCTAGGATAGGATATCCACTTTTAGTTTCTCCATTTGGTTGGTTCGGGATGAATGCAACCATCATTGGGATGTACATTCTGAATTTAGGGATCTTCTATCTTTCTTATCTTGCGATCCGAGACTTATTACCTGATCCTAAAAAATACCTAAGTTCGTTCTATTTATTTTCTCCATTTGCCCTAGGGAGTTATATCCTACTGGTCTCAGACACAGTAATGATGGGACTAAGCGTTCTAGCGTATTCGTTTTTTATCAGAAATAGATTTATTACCTTCTCCTTATTAGCTGGTCTTGCAATTCTAACAAAAGAGCAGGCGATCTTTTTGTTTTTCCCTTTGGGACTGATTACATTATTCCAGAAAGAATTCATAAAAAGTATATGGGTAGCTTCTTCTTTAATCCTACCTGTGGTATGGAGTCTATATCTGAGAACCCAATTCCCAGAATGGACCCCAGGAAGTTTAGGCCATTTCTTTGATCCATTCGGAGGGCTTTCAGGATATTTTGGGGAACTCCAACAAGCTATAGTTTCAGGAGATCGAAATCTTATTCTTCTGATCAAAAAATTCTCCAGATTCCCATTGGTACTTCTTCTTTTATCCGGAACCTATCTTTTATTCCGAGGTGATTGGAAGAACGGGCTGGCATTTAGGCTTGGTTTTGGAATTCTTTTATTGACCGCGTATGCGGGAGGTTATGTTCTCTATTGGGCCACCTACGAGAACGTTTCCAGAATGTTTACATTCAGCATTCCTTTATTAATTTTTTGGGAAAAGGAAGATGATACACTTCCGAGTGGAATATATTGGGCTCTAACAGGTATTATTCTAGTTTCGTTTTTAATAAAATTGGCATTCATTTCCAAACCCTTACGTCATTTGGTCTGGTAATTCGGCGCCAATCTGAATCCCTGTTTTTTTGCAAACAAGTCAGCAAAAATTTTCTTAGACTTGATTCTTCTCAGAAAAGAATTAAAATGGCCGAATTGTAGGTCCGCTGTTCAGAAATCCGCACGTGTCATTGTAATCAGATCGGTGAAATCCGAGCTTTGCTTCTCTTAGAAACCCTGCTATCCGCGATTTTACCATCATTCAAATCAATCCCGCTGTTCTTAAAGAGTGTTATGGTCTTACGGAAGGCGAAATTGGTCTCCGTTTGCGAGTCGGAAGCTGCCTAAATATTTTGTTCGAGGAAAGCATGCAGAATCGCAAACTCTTTGTAGGAAATCTTAATTACTCCGTTCGCCAACAGGAAATCAGTGACCTGTTCTCCAACTACGGAGAAGTAGCTTATGCGAAAGTAATTGAAGGTAAAGGATTCGGATTCGTGGAAATGGCTAGCGAGGAGCAAGCTGAAAACGCGAAGAACAGTCTAAACGGAACCGAGTTCAAAGGTAGAACTTTGAATATTGATATCGCAAAACCTCAGACTTTCAACAAACCAAGAAGACATTAATATCTTTCTCGGGGAAGCTTAACTTCCCCGAGGTTTAGAAAGTAGGCGATTAAACGCCTACTTCTTCCTCTTCATCCTCGCTTTCTTCTTCTACATTTAGAAGTTCTAGGAGTTCTTTATAGGCTCTGTCTTTTTCTAGAACGCCAGTTTTCTTAATCGATTTTTTGAGAACATCGTCCCATTTTTTCTGGGGAAGGATCACTTGCATCTCTTCCAAAACTTCCAGAATATTGATATCGTCTTTTGTATTAAAGATCTCTGTTGCGTCGTAACGGAATAATCCGGAAAGTTGATCGATAAAATCGCCGACTCCGTTTCCGCCTCCGCGTTTATCTAGGGCCTCTTGTTTTTTTTGCGCTTTGCGGAGATCTCTTTCTCGTCTCTCCAATTCGGTCCGTTTCATAAGAACCCTCTCTTATCGGCTATACCTGCCATACTTTCGAACCCAGCTCACGGGCAAAGAAAAAACCCTAAAGAATTCAGGTAGAAAAACTCAAGTAAGCTGCCGATCTGGCGGAAGTTCAGGTTTGATTTGCAAAAACTCTCAACTAAAACCGGGAGAATTCTTTAAAATCATTCCAAACTTTCATTCCCATAAGATTAGACCGGGACTAAATTAAAATTCTTTCCGCAAAGGCCCTAGTTTTGGGTCTTTTTTCGTACAACTTGTTAATAAAAAAGAAGAAGAGGCGCTCTTTTAGCGAGAACCCATTGAGGATTTAGGGATCCTATATTCTTTTTGGATCCTTTGGTTAGCCGAATTTAGACTTTCTTTATCCAGGACAATATCTGTTCCATCATCTAATAAAATTGTAATGTACCTGGACTTGGATGATTTTACTTCATTAGAAATATCTTGGATTGATTGAACAGGTTTGCCGTTTACCTCATCTACTAATCTTCCGGAAACTTCGTGATAACCCTGGTTGGATTCATCCGGAATGACCTGGGAAAGTAATACGAATTTACCTTCTTTTTTGTCGCCTGTAGAAAATTTATGATAATCGAATGTGTATAGAAGTTTGCGATCTACTTTAGATCTCCAATCTTTTCCCCATTCCAATAAGTAACCTTCTGAAAGTTCTACAAATAAGAAACCACCATCAAAATAATATTCTGATTTAGACCCAAGATTTCTGTGAGGAATTCGAATAGAAGAATAAGGAAATGGTTTTAAAGTAAGTTGGACTTCTTCTTCTTTTCCGGATCGGATAATTTTGACTGGGATTTGTTTTCCGGTTTGGTAACCGAATTCGTCTCCTAAATGAGCGATATAAGAAAGAACCTGTTTACCGTATTTTGGATGATGGAAATATCCTTTTGAGTCTATTTTTTTGCCGCCGAACTCAAGGACCACATCACCTATTTTTAATATTCCATCTGCAGAACTATCAGGTAAGATCTCAGCTACTAATATCCCTTGATCTTTTGTTTTGAGAGAATAAAAATCTTTGGTGGCTTTGTCCATGATTGGTCTATAACGGAAACCTTTAAAAGGAATCTCAGTTTTACCAAAATCTCCCAGGAATTTGCTGATTAAAAAAGAAGGAATTGCTCTACCTGAGTTTTTATCTCCGGAGAAATCAAAAAGTATTCCGCTTACTTTCCCTTTTTCTAATAAAACTTCTCCATTTCCGTTTAATGTTTCAGTGGAGTTTACATCCAATACCGGAAGTTCTACCATTCCTTGCGGATATTGGTCCAAATCCATGCTGATCAGAGAGCCAGAAGCAGATTGTATGGAACCTGAATTATCCAATTGGTAGATAGAAACTTGTCTAGGATAATCTATCTCTCTTTGGAATTCAAAAGGGATTAGATCTTTGAAGAAGTTCTCTTCTTCTATTTTTAAAAGTGCCAGATCGGATTCTGAATCTTGTCTTGAAACAGTCGCTTTTGTCTCTGCATATGAAGAATGTTTTTTAACTTCAATCAATGTGGAGTGGGTGAGTAGATGTGCTGGGAGTAAGATCTTTTCACCCGGTACTACGATCCCCACACCTCTTCTTACCTTTGGGTTTTTCTTTTTCCAAGGGTTGAAATAATCAGGTTCTTGGTAGGAGATCTTTACTTGGACTATACTCTTTTTGTATTCTTCTTCCGCTTTTGCCTGGGATGCGACTCCATTTGGAACGGTCTTAGTCGCAGATTTTGGCTTTTTAGCGGAAAGCCCAGAGCTGAAAACACAAATGCTTATAATGACTAGAAGGATCTTGGATTTCACGTATTACTCCAAACCGTAGGTGCTTCTGATCTGGGAATCCGCTTTTTGGGTTTCCTCTCGATCCAGGATCAATGGTAGATCTATATTCAAAAATTTTAATTTTAAAAATTTGGACTTAGATTCTCCAATAATCCTTTTAAGATCCGCGAGGCTATTGATCGCTTCTCCATTGACTGATTCCAAAACCAGATTTAGAAAATAATCGGAGGAAGAATTTACGGGATGAGCCAATTTTCTATACAGAACTACATCTGCTTTTTTAGTTCTGCCAATCCCATCTTCTATAAAATAATCGTATCTGTATAAGAATTGGCTGCCGCCTGAAGTATTGCCACTTCTACTCCAAGCTCCCAGAAGATCTCTGGTCATCTCTTGGAATAATAATCCACCGATCATAGAATAATCAAAAGGTGTATCGTACCTGTTTCTCATAAAATCGAAATCAGGCATTCTTTTGGCTTTGAATTCCACATCGATCAATTTGCCATTACGGAATACTTTGAATCGGATTGGTTCGCCTGAATATTTATCATCTACAGTTTCTGTAAAATCTACTCTGGCATCCTTATCTAAGGTGATGGTACCGTTTCTTCCAATTGCAAGGCCATCTATCTCTGTTAAATAATCTCCCTCTTTTAGATACCCATCTGCAGAACCGTTAGGAAGAATTCTGGTTACGAATACACCTTCTAAACCTTCAGGGATTCCTTTTGCTTTTCTGAGAGAAGTATTAAAAGAATTGAATGTTCCGATCCCAAGTTCCACATAACCGTCATATCTTCCGTCTTCTATATCTTTTAGAAAATGACGGATCACTTTTGTAGGGATTAGATAACCAATATTTTCCCCTTTGGTTGCAACTTGGAAAGCGACTCCTACTACCTTATTGTTTTGGATAGCAGGTCCTCCAGAGTTTCCTGGATTGATCGCTGCATCTACCTGCAAAACTAAGTGGCTGTCTACGGAAGAATGTTCGTATTTGGATTGTTCTTTTCTGGAAACGATACCTCTGGTTACGGAGACTTTATTTCCTCCGATTGGATATCCTACTACGATAAGAGAAGAATTTAATTCAGGAATTTCCCCCAAGCTAAGTTCTGTAGAATCTTTATAAAATTCCGGATCTTCTGCTTCTAAAACTGCTAAATCGCAATCGTGAGCTACATGTAGGATTTTGACCCTGTACCATTCTGTCTGGTTATATCTCTGTACCTGAACGTACTTTGCGTTTGAGATTACATGAGCATTTGTTAATATTCTTTTATTCCCGATCAGAAATCCTGTGCCTGAACTTGCACGAACCCCGTCAGTGGCCCAGGGAGTAAAGGTGCTGAATGCTTGGGAATATACTTTGATCTGCACGACTGCTTTTCGCACATGATCGAAATCGCTTTTTTCTTCAGAGAAAAGAGGAAAATGAATAGAGAATACTAGTACAATAAGACCAGATTTCAGGATCCGCATGAGATTCTTAATGTCCTTCGAATTCACAAATAGAGAATACGTTTACACCTAAATCTTTACTTAATTTTGTAGCACCGCCCAGATCAGGAAGATCAATGATAACTCCTACTTCTGGAACTTCTGCGCCTAACTTTTGTAATAACTGAACTGCAGCGATCATTGTTCCGCCTGTTGCGATCAAGTCGTCCATAAGTAGTATCCTGTCTCCAGGAACAACTGAATCCTTATGGATCTCGATCACATCTTTTCCATATTCTAGATCGTATTCTTGGGAAACTGTTTCAGAAGGAAGTTTTCCTTTTTTACGGATCGGAATGAATCCGACTCCTAGTTGGAATGCAAGAGGTGCACCTATGATAAAACCTCTGGCTTCGATTCCGGCTACTTTAGTGATTCCTTTACCTGTGTACCGGTCTACGAAAGTACCAATGGTAAGAGCTAATCCTTCCGGATCTAATAATAAGGAAGTGATGTCTCTGAATAGGATTCCTTTGCGGGGATAATCCGGGATCGTGCGAATTTTGCTTTTAACTATGGACATAGGCTCGAAGTCCAATTCCATTTTCAGGAAAGGAACAAACAATTCTTTTTTCAAGGGTTAATAATAAGAGCGGCCTCCAGAAAAGAAGGCCGCGAATTTAGATTAGTATGCTTTTGCTCTAAGAGCAGCAATTCTTTCTTCTAGAGGTGGGTGGGTTGCAAATAAGGATGCAAGTCCTCCGGCTCTATTTGAAATTTTCAAAGCGGCGATGGTCTCTCCTCTTTGATCGATTGGATCTCTATTAAAAGCTACTTTTAATCTTTCTAAAGCAGAGATCATGCTAGATCTTCCAGCCAATTTTGCGCCACCCGCGTCAGCACGGAACTCTCTGGCTCTGGAAACGTAAGCTACAACTATGGAGCCTAAAAGTCCGAAAACTACCATAAGAAGTTGTCTGATCATGAACTCCATAAAGAATCCACCACTGGATCCTCGATCATCATTGCGACTCAATTGAGAAACGATAACTTTACTTACGATCCAAGAGAAGAAGATCACGAATGAGTTAATCACACCTTGTACCAATGTCATGGTCACCATGTCTCCATTGGCTACGTGAGAAAGTTCGTGTCCTAAAACTCCATCCAATTCTTCGCTATCCATTCCGTTCAAAAGTCCGGTAGATACAGCGACTAATGCGCTACTTCTGCTAGGTCCTGTAGCGAATGCATTAATTTCAGGTGATTCGTAATATCCAACTTCCGGCATTGGAAGACCGGCAGCCGAGGCCAATCTTTGCACTCTAGTTAAAAGATCTCTTTGCCATCCGGATGCGTTTCTAGGATCGATAACCTGGACTCCCATGGAGGCCTTTACCATAAACTTGGAAAGCAGCAAAGAAATGAATGCGCCTCCCATACCCCAGATCGTTGCGAACAGAAGGGTAGTTGCGTAAGGTACTCCGGATTTGGCTAAATATACATCCAATCCAGAAAGTCTGAGTAATAATCCGATCGTGAAGATTACCGCGATATTAGTAAGCGCGAATAATCCAAATCTGCGAAAAAGCGCCATAGGCGAACAGTTCTCCTTTTTAGAAGTTTTTTAGGCCTCGGTAGTTCCGTGCCCGCCGGTCTTCTAAATTCCGGTATTGGTTAGACCGCTCTAGGTTCCTTCTTTAAGAAAGAAGCTAAAAGAAAAAGTCCCGCAAGTAATAAATATGCCCAAACAAATGGACCCAGGTTTAGCTGAAAAGAGTTCAAAATTGCGTTTCCAGCCAAGGAATAAGAATGTATAAACCCTGTTCCAGCAAGGAGTGCACCGATCAAACTCGCAATGATCGCCTTCTTAAAATCTCTATCGATTACGAAAGTTGCGATCGCAGCCCAAACCATGGAAGAAAGTAAAAATCCTTGGGATAAACTTAATAATCCACCGAGAGAATATGGAAAAATCGGCTGATCTAACGGCACTGTAGAAAGCCAAATATTTTGGGTTTTAGAAGCTGCTTCTGTTCCTTCTATCGCTTTTGCAAGAATTGGAGCAGCATAATTGAATGCACTTTGGATCATCAAAACTCCCCAGCCCGCAAGCGCAGGAAGAAGTCCAAGCACAACTGCAGGTGCATGTCTAGTAGGTGTAGCTTCGAATGCTTGTGCTCCGATTACGATACCAATCCAAAGTACGATCGCCATTCCTGCTTCGACTGGGATGAGAGCACATACAAAACTGACTAATCCAAAGAACGCAATTAGAGTCATGAAAATTCCGTTTAAGCTGGAATAACCTGATCTTGCTCCGAGTGCTTTCCAACCTGGATGTCCAATATAAATTGTAGTAGGGAAAGGAGATCCAAATAAGGAACCAACAATTGTTCCGACACCATTCATCATCAGAGAGTTCCTGGTATTAAATTTATCTCCTGCTGCTTCTGCAGATTCAATATTCTGTAAGGAACCAATTACGTTAAAAATTCCCATCGGTAAGATTACAGATAAATATTCTCTAATACCAATTTGGGTCCAAGCTTCGAATAGATCTCCACCGCTCCATACAGGTAGATTAAATCCAAAATCGATAGAGGAGTGTAATGCCGCTCCATCCATCATTTGTTTTCCAGTAAAGTGGGGAAGGTACCAAGCAAGTAAGGTCCCTACAATTACAGAAATAAGTCCACCTGGGATCTTAAATGGAAACACTACTCTTCCAAAATATTGTAAAAGTATAATTCCGAATGGAACAAATGCAACGAGTGGATTTAAGAATGTGCGGACTAGAAAGTCCATGGAGATAAATGTCAGTGCAATTCCTGCGAGCGCAGAAAGAAGTGCTGCTCTTGGTGTCGCCTTGCGGACCTTCTCCGCTACAAATGCTCCAAAAAATTCGATCAAGCCGGAGAGAAAACTTGCGAGAAGTCCAATAGCCCAAGCAGCTTTATAACTATTCGTTTTTTGGTAAACTGGGAACATTACAAAAAAGACGAATGCGAATAAAGAAACAGTATTGATCCCGTAAGGTAGTGCGGTTACATCACTTCTGTTTTCTGAGATTGCAAGTTGTCTCGCCTGCCAAGCGTAAAAAAGGTTTCCAACAAGTAGAGAAATTGCAGCTCCAGGGATCACAACTCTGAATACGAAATCCTGAGGCATTCCGCAAAAACCGATACATAAAGCTACAAGAACCAAAATTTGGATCAGGTTATCGATCATTAGGCCGAAGAATCCATCCAGGTCCCCGGCAACAAACCATTTGTATTTGCTCATTTCTTTGTTTTACTCCCGAAGTCTACTTGGATTACATTATCTTTTCGTTTAGAAGATCCTGATTCAGGATCGGAAACTTCTTCTTTGGTTTCTGCCGAAGATGGTTCCTCTTTTTTAGGAAGAACATCCGGTTTACCTAAATAAATTCTCATTTGAGTGACTGTTTGTTGGGATTTATCGAAATATCTGAAAATTCCGTCCCAGGGTAGGAAGACTTCTTCCCAGGTATAGCCGAACTGTAGTTCTGCATAAACCCATTCTTCTTCTATTTTGATATCTCTTGCGGCGCGGGGTCCTATGACTAGGATGATACCTGATTCAGGCTCTTCTCCCACGAGTCCTCTTTTTCCGATTTTTAGATCTGGATGAGGCATGACGTGTACATAGAATGTGCCGAACCTTTCCCAGTACACTGAAAAGAGTTGTTTTTTGAATTCTCGCAGTGTCTGTATGTCTTCTAAATTCGGACTATCCATCATTTTTCAACTTACGCGAGGATTCCTCGCTGATATATTCTTTATGTATTTTATACTCAGGCACGAGCGTTTTAAAAGAAGAGAAAATCTCATCTTCTCGATCTGATTTAGCTGCTTCTAATAAAGAGTTAAATCTGGCCTGGAAGCTGCTAGGATCTCCTTCCTCTAAGGGGGCTGCAATCCTGATTTTTGGATGATGTGTTTTTTTGATCCCTTCTAGATCTAACAGCAGTTCTTCGAACAATTTTTCTCCAGGTCTTAAACCTGTGAACACGATTGGAATATCTGTATAAGGCCTGAATCCTGAAAGTCGGATCATATCTTCTGCAAGATTTAGGATGCGGATCGGTTCTCCCATATCGAGTAGAAAAATTTCTTCCTTCTCTCCCATAGCTGCTGCTTGCAAAACCAATTGTGTTGCTTCTGGGATTGTCATAAAATAACGGATAATATCAGGATGGGTCACAGTCACTGGGCCACCGTTACTGATCTGTTCTCTAAATCTAGGAATAACTGAACCACTGGAGCCTAACACGTTACCGAATCTTACTGTGATAAATTTGGTTTTGGTTCCTTGGGAGATTGCTTGCAGATATAATTCTGCAACTCTCTTGGAAGCACCCATTATGTTTACTGGATTGACTGCCTTGTCTGTGGAAATTAAAACAAAACGTTCGGTCCCATAAATTCTAGAAATATCCGCTAAGTTCTTAGTTCCTAGTACATTATTTAAAACTGCTTCGGATGGATTGATCTCCATCATGGGCACATGTTTATAAGCTGCAGAATGAAATACAACTTGGGGACGGTCCGATTCAAAAACAGAACCAATTCTAAGTGGATTTTTAATATCTGCGATCACTGCTCTAAATTGGATCCCGCTATCTTTAAAAACTTTTCTAAGTTCGTAATCTATCTCGTATAGAGGAGTTTCTGCAGAATCGAGTAGGATCATTTTTGCTGGATGAAATACCGCAACTTGTCTGCACAATTCGCTTCCGATGGATCCGCCTGCTCCAGAGATCAGCACAGTTTTACCTGCGATATAAGAACGAATGGATTCTATTTCCAGATCTACAACTGGGCGACCTAGTACGTCTTCTACCCGGATCTCCCTTAATTGTTGTACTTTTGGCGGATCGAAAAATAAAGAACCCAAAGAGGGAAGGATCTTAAAATCCACATTTTCAGATTCGAAACTTTTGATAAGTTTACCGATCTGTTTTCCGTCCGGATTGCTAAACGCGATCAGTACCTTTTTGATTTCTAGAGAACGGATCAGAGATTCTGCTTGGTCAATTTTTCCGAGGACTGGAACACCTTGGATATGCGCTCCAATCTTAGATTCGTCATCATCCAAAAGACCCAAGGGGAGAAGATTCAGATCATTATGCCTTCTTAATTCTGTGAGAAGTGTAGCTCCCGTTTTTCCAGCGCCTAGGATAAGTGTGGGAATTCCTTCTCCCTGTTTTTTGCGTAGAATGTACTGATCTCTCACTAGTCTCCAGGATAGGCTGCGAATACATAAAAATCCTAAAAGGAGAAGAGTATCTATAACTGGGATCATTCTGGAAAGATGTTCAAATCCGTTATAGAATAAGAGTGCAGTATTCGAGATCAGTGAAGAAAGTACGGTAGTCTTGATAATCTCCACCAGGTCATGGATGGAAGCGTACGCCCAAATCGATCTGTAAATATTCGAAAATAGAAATACTAGAGAACGACAGACCACTACTATCAGAAGTGGAATAAAAAAGTCGTTAGGTTCCTGTAAAAATACAGTGGATTCGAAACGAATCAGGTGGGCTAAAAAATAGGAGAGGATCATGAAGCTTAAATCCAAAGGGAAGAGAAGGCTTCGACGATTCCATTGTCCCATTAAGTAAAAAAAATGTCGCTGGTGAGGAAAAGTCCAATCTTTTTGAGTTTTTTAGGTTGCTTAAAAACCCGATCTGATTCGAAACTTTAAAGGGCTTTTATTCTAGTGAAAGAATTGATCGTCAATTTACAAGGCAAACTGGATTCCTTACTCGGAAACTCTTTCCGAGAAAAAACGGATCCTCTACTCCGAAGTGAGCCTCATAAAATTCTACTCGATGCCAGAGACCTACAAGTCTGGGACGAGAACGGTTTGCTCTCTCTCAAAAATTCTTCTCTCGCTCATTTAAGTTCCAAATATGCTGCCTGCGGATTGTCTGAAAGTCTGATGGGAGATTGGAACCGACTTGGACTCCGAGAAAAAATCCCCTACTTCAAAACTAGAGAAGAGGCAAAATATTATTTAGTCTCCGGTCAAAATGTAGATTCTAGTTTTGAACCTAACGAAAGTACTACGGCATGTCCTGCTTGTCTCCAGATTTTGAGAGTGCAGGGAAAAGGAAATTATCGTTGTCCATCCTGCGACCATACCTTCTACCTGACCGCAGACTATAGAACGGCTAGTTACGAGAAATTATTCTAATCCATTCGGAAATAAATTTCCAAATTTTATAGGCTTGCCAGAAAAAATTCAGACTGATGCTGTTACTATTATATGGGTACACAGACTTCTGACAAGCGTGGTTTCGGGCAAAAAATCCTAGATCTTACTCTAGTTCTTCCGAGGCTATTTTATTCCGGAATACGAGCAAAACTCGCCTGGTTTACTGGAAGTCTGATCGTTCTGACCATTCTAATACTTTCCTTCATTTATGTGAGACAACAGACCGAAATCCTCACAGATAGTTATGATAGAGAGGCCGCCATTTCCAGAAAGTATATCTCTTCTCTCGTTCTGGAATTGGATAATATTTCCCAAAGTTTGATCCGTATCGAAGAATTTCGCGACCGGGTTAGCAAACAGACAGAAGCATTAAAAAAATATAAAACGACCAAAACCGTAGTCCAGGAAAAGAAGGTCTCCTTTTTTGGGATCAAGACTAGTTTGTTTGGTGCCTTGGGAAAAAATACAGTTCGTAAAACTTTAGATACGTATTATTCAGCTTATCTTTCTAAAGATGATATTCAGGTTTTAGAAAAAAATATCCGACTACAGCTACAACAGGGCGGAGAAGAAGTAGTCAGTGATAAAGAATTCGCCCGCCTACAGGCTATGGCTAAAAAATTCGTATTCACTGATAGAGAGGTCAACCAAATCCGAAAACGCCTAGCTGAGTTAAAAGAAAATCAGGAAAAACCAGACCATACAGAGATCTCTGCTGCAGAAGAAGACCTGCGTAAAAAATCACTCCTTGCACGAAAACTTAGATCCGAACTGGATGAGCATATTGTATCCATTCTTGCAGATTCCAAAAAAAGAAAGATCAAAGAATTAGGATTAGATACTGGCAGATTTAGGATCCAAACATTTCCAGTCTCAGGTATCATACCTGGCGAAGCTTCCGAGCCTACGTTAGACACTAAAATTTTTGATTCAGAATCTTCTTTGAACCAAGCTCCCATGGAAGAAAACTTAGAAGAAGGATTAAAATCCGCGTTAAGTTCTCTTTTAGAAGGCGCCGGAGTTTTAGGAGAGATACCTGCTACTTCTTTCCAACAAAATGGTCTGGAATTACAGGCTTTATATTCTCCTCATTTTAGAAATCCGGCTTCTACAGAAAGAGCCAAACTTTTAGAATCCAGAAGAAGTACACTCGGACCCTGGAACAATTATTTAAGAGAAGAGCAGGAAATCCTATCAGAACTTTCTAAAATTCCTCCTATCTTAGAAACTATACTTAAGGAGTTGAAAGAGAAAAAACCTCCGATCCCTCCTTTCAAAGACAAAGAGTTTAAGAACCAATACACAAAGTACGCTAGCCTAGTGCGTAAAAGAAATTTATTATATGCAACTTATCTACGAAACAATCCTCCAAAAGAAGAAGAGGAACTAGAAGTAGAATCTTTCGGTTCGATCAGAGATTCCGCTTTAGAGGATCAGATCTTACTCAGATTTAGACCGGATGGTTCCGATTATGGGAAATCTGTTCAATCGGAAGAAGGAAAAGAAACTTTCCAAAAGCGTTGGAATTCCGTCAGAGAATGGATCTACTCCGGAGAAAGTGAAACTCCTACTACAAAATTAAAAGCGCTCTTTCCAGATGGGATCATCGGAAACAGTAGAACAGAAGCAGAACAAATTCTTTGGAAATTAGATTCAACACCTTTAATTTCAGAAGCATCGGAAGATCTTCCTACAGTTGTATTAGCTTCTAACTTTTCAGGAGTGATCCGAACTGTAGTAGATAGAACAGAAGGTTTGGAATCTATTCGCCGAAATAGAGACAGGGCAGTACTTTCTGCATTAGGTATCTGCGGATTTTCAATCTTCTTAGCTGTCTTTATCTCTGGTTTTGTGGTAACAAAGATCAAACGTTTGATCAGAAACGCAGAACAAGTAGGAAGGGGAGATCTAAACGTAGAATTCGAGCAAGGCGGAAGCGACGAATTCGGGAATCTTTCTGTCGCACTCAACCAAATGGTGACCGGGCTTCGAGAAAGGGAGAAGATCAAAGGAATACTCGGAAGTATGATCGATCCTGTAGTGATCGGTGAGGCAATGAAGGATCTTGCTGCTCTCAAAAGAGGTACTGAAAAAAGGGTAACTGCATTCTTCTCTGATGTAGCAGGATTTTCTAATATTAGCGAAAAGTTAAGTTCTGTAGAATTATCCGAACTTCTAAACGAATATCTTTCTGCAATGACTCTGATCCTAAAAGATCATGATGGGGTTTTGGATAAGTATATAGGCGATGCGATTGTAGGTATTTTCAACGCACCTGTAGAAGTAGACGGTCATTGTTTGAAAGCGACTAGAGCTTCTATCAAAATGTTAGATAAGTTGGAAGAGTTACGATCCGGCTGGAAGAAGGGTCAAAAATACATTCCAGACGCAAGAGATATGCAGATCAGGATCGGTTTGAACACTGGACTTGCAAAAGTTGGATTCATGGGAACTGATGCTCTAGCTTCTTATACTATGATGGGGGATACTGTAAACCTTGCTGCTCGTTTAGAAGCTGCAGGTAAAGATTATGGGGTTTCTATTTTAGTTTCGGATTCAGTTCATTCTGAAATTAAGGATTCTATTTTTACAAGAAAACTAGATTTAGTTCGTGTAAAAGGTAAGAATGAACCAGTGATCTTATACGAAGCAATCTCAGAATTGAAAGGTGTTGCTTCTGCTAAAAAAGAAATTATCGGTTTATATGAAGAAGGTTTAGCATTGTATTTGGATCGCAAATGGGATGCTGCTGTTAAGAAGTTTAAGGAATCCGAAAAAGCAAAGGGCAAAGACGATAAAGCAGTCCAGTTACTTGTAGAAAGATGTAATGAGTATAAAAAAACTCCTCCTCCCACTTCTTGGGATGGAGTTTATACTCGTGATCATAAGTAATTTTAACTCAGCTTAAAACCGGTTAATCTTTCAAAACGGTTTCGGAGAGAATATTCTAAAAGTTTTCCTTCCGAAACCAAAAACGCAGATCGTTTTGCTCTAGTGATCGCAGTATATAAAATTTCTTTTTTGAATAGTTCTAGAGAGACTTCTTCTGCATTTAGATCTGCTGGGTCAGGCGGATAAATAATAAAAACGGAATCGTATTCCGAACCTTGGGACTTGTGAACTGTGATCGCAAATGCTGGTTCATGAGATGGAAGTGTATCCAATGCAAAATCTCGGATCTCTCCTTCTATAAAAAATAATGCTCTGAGTTCGCTTCCTCCATTTGGAGTTTGGATTTCTAAAACGAGACCGGTGTCCCCGTTATAAACTCCTCTCACTCTATCGTTTTTTGTAATCAGTATAGGAAGTCCCGAAAAATAAGTTTTGGTCCCGATCTGCACCGTTCCTTTTTTATGATGTAGAATTAGCTCCGTTAATTCTTTATTAATAAATTCACTTCCGAAAATCCCATTTCTAAGAATTGTAAGTATTTTAAATCGATTTAACTCTTTGTTTAAATATTCTTTTAACTCTTGAGGAGAATCCGGATTGGGGAGTTTGGAAAATATAGGTAGAATTTTATCTTCCGCAGTTCTTTTTAGAAATTCTTTCCATTCTTTTTTGTAATCCAATCGGATCTGATAAAAACCTTTTAGATCTTTGTTCCCAGAACCGGCGAAAATTGAATCTAATTGCAGAGATTTAGGAAGATTTTCTTGGAATTCTAATAAAGAAATATTATCTTTTACGCAAAGTTCTGCTGCTTTAGAAATAGAAGAAAATTCTTCTTCTTGTCTATGACTTGTTTTCAATTCTATTAGGTTTTCTGAATTTAAATTTTTTAAAGATTTTACCAGGTCGGATAAAACTGCTCCGGCTTCTACGCTAGGAAGCTGGTTTGGATCACCTAAAAGTATAAATCTAAAATTTTCGGAACCGATTGGTAAAGCTTCCATCAATCTGTACATCATATGTAAATCGACCATGGACACCTCGTCCAAGATGATAACTCGATAGGGTAGTGGAAAATTTTCGCCGTATTTATAAGTTCTTTTTCTAGGATTATATTCTAAAAGCCTATGTAAGGTAGAAGTTGGGATTTCAGAAATAGAATCATCTAATTCATTTTTCGTACGCAGATTTGAGATCGCATTTTCTAGGGATTCCTTTAATCTTTGGGCGGCTCTTCCCGTAGGTGCTGCAAGTCCGATCTGTTTAAAATTATAACCTAAACGTAAAAGTCCACGGATAACATTCGTTACTACTGTGGTTTTCCCCGTACCTGGTCCGCCTGTAAGAACAAAAAATGAATGCTGAAGTGCTTTTTCTAAAGCTTCTTTTTGTTCTCCTTCTCCACAAAGTATATATTCTTTATTTCCTTTTTTAATGGCGAGCGGATTGGTCGAGATGATCTCTTTTAAAACCTCTTGTACTTTTTCTGGTTTTGTAGAGGCACCGGTTTTAAGTAAATCCCCAAAACTTCTTTCAACCTCGGCTAGCTGGCCAAATACTTTAGAAAAATATAATAAATTGTCTCTTTTTTTGAATAAAATATCTGAAATTTTATCTTTTCCAGAGAATGGGACTGCAAGATTTCCTGTTTTAGATGCTTGGATTAACGAAAGATTCCAGGAAAATAAAACCTCATATGGAATTTCATTTGCATACGTTAAAAATTCCTTGGTAAGAAATCCTGCGTATTCCCTTTCTAAAATTGTTTCGAGGGATTCTTCTTTCATTCTTTTTCCACCGAAATTTTATTTTTCAAATCCAAGGTTTCTTTTATTTTTTCTTTTGAAACCTTCACGAATTCAGGATCTATATCTTGGTAAAAAATTCCTCTTCCTGGCCTGTTCGGATCCGTTCCTCTAAGGAATACAAAATACATTCCACCCAAAAGTTTAGGATCATATTCTTTTCCGTACTTGAACCTTAGCCAATCGTCAAGAACTACAGAATAGATTGCCATTTGCAAAGAATAAGATTCTTGGATTTTTTCTTTCAGATGAGATTCCGAATAAGGATCTTCTCCGAAATTTGAAGAAAGAAGGTTGGACTTCCAATCTAAGATCCAATATTTTCCTTCTGAAAGAAATATTAGATCCAAGGTTCCTTTTAATAAGTCAGAAGCACCAGTTTGTTCCGGGATTTTTAGAAAGAAATCCACCTCATGCTTTCTTTCTGCGGAAGAAATTTCTGAAAGTGAGATATTTTTTTCTGAGTGTGATAATGGGGTTTTGAGAGTGTTCCAAAACAATTCAGAAATTCTTTTAGCAAATAATTCCAATTGTTCGGAGCTATTTCCGTATCCATATGACTTTAGAATATTCTTATATGATTTTATATTACTTTCTGGGATTTGTTTTAATGATTTTGCATTTTGATAAATACTAAAATCTTCCGTTTCCAAAAGTTGGTGGAGCAAATTTCCCATTTTATTAGAAGAGGGGAGATCTTCTTCTTTTGATTCTTCAGGAGTTTCATCCGTTTTGAATGATTTTGTTTCAGAAACCTGAAACTGAAACCCTTCCGAATTAAAAAATGAATCTAAAGAGGAATAACTTTCGAGAATGATCTTTCTTTTTTCCGCTTTGTCTGGCCAAATTTCTATGGCCCGTAAAATTTCTGGTCCTTCTTCTTTTATTAGATTCGTTGTTAGACCGGATATGGTTTTATGATCTCTAATCCATTCCTGTTCATATTTCCCTTCTTCATTTTCCCAGAATCTGGAAACGGAAGAATCTTTGGGAAATTCAGCGACTGCAGCATGAAAAGATTTTCTGAATAATTCCAAGGGACGTTTTAGGTCCGGTTCTGCAAGTAATGGAAAATAAAATTTATACATTGCACGAGTCAAAGCTACGTAATACAATCTTTTGTCTTCGTTAATCGTATTAAAAACAGAATCCTCTTCCTTATTATTTTCTAAATCTATAATACGTTTATCGTCTTCTCTATACTCCGAGAATTTTTTTCTTTGTGTGCCCCAACCCGAAAATCCTCCAAATAAAAATACAATCGGAAATTCTAAACCTTTACAGGAATGGATAGTGAAAATTTTGACTCTGTCTTCTTCCGAATCTTTTTCTAAATAATCTTTTTCATCTTCTTTAGAAATCATTTTAGATTCTAAATATGTAATGAGCTCTCCTAAAGTCTGGTCTGATTTGGAAGCTCTTTCAGTTAAAAAGAAAAATATCTGTTTGAAGTTTGTGATCTTTCTTTCCCAATCTTGCCTGGATTCATCTGGAAGGGGAGAAGCTAATCTGCTTTCTGTTAGGATGGATCCAAATAGACCTGGAAAATCTTTTTTGCGGGAAAATTTTCTCCAGGTTTCCAAAAGTCTTTTTTCACCGGACTCAATGGGATATTCTTCATAATTTTGAAGATTTTCTGGACTCACGCAGAAAAGATCAGATATTAATAATTTATAAAATGAATCCCGGCTTCCTTCTTCATCCAAACATTGTAAGATCTCTCTTATTCTAATTGTTTCAGAAGACCCGAATAGCCCAGCTTGTTTGGGATAAGTGTAAGGAATCCCTCTTGCTTTGAATTGTTTTTTTAGGAATTCGGAGTCGTTTTCTCCTCGGACCAAAACTGAAATATCAGACCAACTCAGCTTTTCGGGAGAAGAATATCCTTCTTTTTTAATATAGATTTCTGACTTCTCGGCGACTAAATGAAGTATTTCTTCGGCTAAAAATTTAGAATATTGCTCTTTTAACCGATCCGCATTACTTTCCTTAGAAAGCGAGAATGCATTTAAGGCAGCACGATTACTTTTATCTGAATATAAAATTGCCTTTCCTGGAGTTTCAGGAGATTTAACATTTACATATTCTATTGGTAAAAATCCTGTTTCTCCAATAGGGAACCATTCTCCTTTTGCACTTCCAAAGATAGAATTATAGGAAGAAATTAGTTCAGGTAAAGATCTACGATTTGTATCTAATTCCGGATATACAATGGAAGAATCTGCAAATTTTCCGCCGGTATCAAATTCTCTTTTCGCAGCCAAATAAGTGCCTAAGTCTGCACCTCTAAAACCGTAAATGGACTGCTTTGCATCTCCGATCAGGAAAAGTTTTCCTTCAGTCTCTGCATTGCTGGATTTTTCTAAGAATAATATTCTGAAAATATTATATTGATCTGGATCTGTATCTTGAAATTCGTCTATGATCCCGAAACGAAAACGTTTTTGTAATTCAAATACTAATTCCGGATTTTTCTCTAAAGAATTAGAAAGTCCTAAGATCATATCCCCGTAGGTAATTGAATTTTCTTCCTCTTTGATCTTGACTGAGTCTTCCGCAATATCCTCTGCGAGAGAAACTAAGAAAGAAGAAAGAGAAGATCCTAAGCTACTTAAGTTTAAAGAAAGTTTTCGGATTTTTTCTCTTTCTAATGTATAAGAAAGATATCCTGACTCGGAAGTTGCGGTTTTTAATTCTTCGTCGGAAAGAAGAATAGACTCTACTCCAGAACTTTCTCCTCTTTTTAGATCTAGGATCTTTTTAAGAGCTAGTGTAAAAGGAAAAGGAGAAAATGGTTCAGAAGAATTTATAAGTTTTTTCAAAGAATCTTGAAATTCCAATTGTCGAGTAGAAAGAGCTTTGTACTTACTCGCGTTTATCTTTTTCTTAAAAGAATCTTGAAATTCTAAAAACTTAGGAAGAATGGATTGGATTTCCAAAAATACATTTATAATAGAACTGATCTCCGGAAATTTTTGAGGACGAGGAAGAAGCTGGATAGATTCAGGAGAAGAAACCTTCTTCACTGCAAGCCCAGATACAAAATTTTCCCAAGTGGTTCCTTGGAATCCGTCATTATAAAAACGATTCGCTTGTGAGAGTATAAATGGTAAAAGTTCTTTAGGATATTTTCCACTAAACTCGTTACGCATTCTTCTATACAATGCCTTGGATACTGCAGAAAATTCTTCCACAAGTTCCGAATTTTCCGAACTTCCTGATTCTAAAGAATATTCTTTTAAGATCTTATGTGCAAATCCATGAATAGTAGATATATAAGCCTGATCCAAACGAGAAGCTTGATTCAGAAAAAAATCTAGCTCCTTTGATTCTTCCTCACTGGGAGATTCAAGTTTTTCCAATTTAAGAATTGTATTCTTTAACTCAGCTCGGATCCTTCCTTTTAGTTCTGATGCCGCCTTATCAGTATAAGTAAGTACTAATATAGATTCTATACCGAAAGGAGTTTTATCCGAACCCAAAGAAGTTTTAAATGAATCTTTTAGGATTTTCAGAACCAGGAATACGATTGTATGGGTTTTTCCAGTGCCTGCAGAGGCTCCTATAAAACCGTTTTTGGTAATATCGATCTGATCTGCGAAAGAATTAGTTATAGGTTCTAATTTATTTTTCTGCATAAAAAACCTTCTCCAGAGGATAATAGAGTTTTAAGCAGAGGGAAAAATCCTTTTCACTTATATAATTTTGAGGGTAGGGCAACAGTCTGATGATCTCATCCAGATAAATTTCAGGATCGTACTGAACTGATTCTTGTGCCCAGGTTTTGTATTCCTCGGAGAGTAAATTTAAATTTTTAGGATCACTTAAATCAATTTCCGCTCTATCTGGAAAATCTTCCCAGATTCCAGGAGAAATTAAAGAAACAGATTGATCCAAAAATTCCTGCATTAAATCAGCGAGGAATTTTTTACGATATGTTTCTCCTCCTTCTCGATTCATACCGATAATGGTTGGCTTATCTCCATATCCGAAAATTGCAATAGCTGATCTTGGAGTGTTTTTCGAAGGGATAAGGTCCAGTAAAGATTGGATCAAGAATGGTTCTATTAAGTTTTTGAATTTTTTCTTAGAGTTCGGATATACAAGCACAAGGGTAGAAGAGTCGTCGGCTTCCTTTTTCAGGAATACATCTTCTTTCAAACCGGTTATACTAATTTTCATTCCATTCGAAATTTCTAATGGAATAATAGGCAAAGAAAGTAAATTCCCTTTTTTAGGCGATTCTCCGAAAGTAAATCCGGATAAAATTTCTACATCTGAAAGTACTTCAGAAACTGCTTCTGAAATTTTTCCCACTTTTTCTGATTTAGTTAAAAATTCAGTGTCTCCGTAAATTCCTCTGGGGATATTTCCTCTTTTCTCCCAAATCGAAAAAAGTC
The DNA here is from genome assembly GCF_002811765.1 of Leptospira saintgironsiae. NCBI lineage: Bacteria > Pseudomonadati > Spirochaetota > Leptospiria > Leptospirales > Leptospiraceae > Leptospira > Leptospira saintgironsiae. Next base: position 259,779 of record NZ_NPDR01000005.1, read on the forward strand.
CTCCCAAAGAATTTTGGATCTCTTTTTCGGTCTTCTTCATAGAATAAGACCATAATTCTTTCATAAATTTGAAATTATCCGAAATCCGGAAAGGTTCTTCTGATGCAGTTTCGGATTCTGAAATTTCTTCCGAGTACAGTCCGAATTTTCTTTGTAAATGATAAGAGAGTGGAGATTTTGCAAATCGAACCAAATCATTCCAATCTATAGTCTCCAGATTTGGAGTTTCCTTTTTTATAGAAGGACTGGCCTGAAAATTCCCGAGAACTGTTTTACGATAATATTCTTTGTCTTCTTCTTTTCCATAAAGCAGAGAAGAAGAAAGATCGTAACTTTTACGGAACTTCTCCGCAAATTTTGCAGAAGGAGTTTCTTTTTGGATAAAATATTCTTTGCTATGTTTGTTTAATGGAATTTTGATCCTGACGGAAGTTTCAGGAGTTAATACATTCTCCTTCAAAGCTTGTTCAAGCAAAAGTAAGGAAGAAGAAGGAGCGATACTTTCGTCTTTTGTAATATCTTCCGCAACGAATGATAATACCAAACTTTGTTTTGCAGACAAAACTGTTTCATATAATAAGGACTGGTTTAATCCTCTTACATTTATATCCCCTTCTCTAGGAGCTAAATGTCTTAAATTGAATGCGGAAGTATCGTCAGTTCCGGGGAATAAACCTTCTCCCAATCCTAAAATATAAACATGTCTAAATGGGATCGGACGCATGGGCTGCAGAGAAGATACTGTAATTCCACCAGTTAGGTATTGGCCTTTTCTAACCTGGATTTCTCCTCCAGTTTGTTTAAAGAAAGCCTCTAAAAATTTAAGCCTATCCTTGAAACTTTTAGGGTCCCATTCGACAGATCTCAATTCATATAATGAATCTATAATATTTTGTTCTAATTCCACTTCGATAGGATTGGAAGAAGGAGAGGAAAATAATTCTCTGAGTAGTTCGGATAGAGAATCTATAATTTTTTCTCCAGAAGATTTTGGATCCGAAACAAGTGAGGAAAATTCTTCTAATAAATAAGATACACGTTTCCAAATTCCAATCCATATAGATGCGGAAAAACCCGATCCGGAATCGAAAGGGGAGACAGGAAGATCTTCCTCTTCTTCAGCCGATAATATATTTCCTGCGGCTAAACGTAAAAAACCTTTTCGAAAAGAGAATGCAAGTGCTTGTTCTTCTGACAAAGAATCATCTTGGTATAATTCTAAGTCGGCAGAAAGTTTTGCCCATTCTTCTACCCAAGATGGTTCGATATCCCATTTCGATTGAAAGCAAGGATTTCTAAGTAGTTTGAAAATATCTGCTCTGGATCTTTCCTTAGAGAGTAGAGTAAATAAAGAAAGTATCCCGCTGATATAGGCGCTTGTTTCTGAAGCGAGCACATCTCTTATACTATAAGGTAATGTTTTTACAGAACTGCCTGACTTCTCCGCAAGTTTTGCTTGTATACCACCTTCGAATACGAACTCTAATGCTGCTCTGTATTCGGAAAGGTCAGAACAGAATATCCCAAAATCGGTTAATTTAGTTTCTTTGGATTCAGATAAGATGGAAAGAATATGATGGAATACTGCTTCTACTTCTCGAACTTTTCCGGGTGCTTCTAAGATTTGTAAACTCTCATCCGGAAGTAATCTAGAGGAAGCTTTGTATTCTGATCGCCCGAGATATTCTTTGAATTCCGATAGAACTGTTTTTGTCTGTTTTTCTTTTTTAGTAGAATGTAAAAATTCCGCTCCAGAAATTTCCCAGGATTTTTTTAGAGAACGAAATGAGTTCGCCCAGTTTCTGCAAATCTGATTTCTTTCTGTTCCAGAAACTAGTTCTCCATCTGGAACTCCAAATTGAAAAACTTCTAAGTGAATTTCAGGAAGTAGATTTTGAAAAATAGCAATATATGTACTCGAAAGTTGAGACAATGCGAATAGATACACATTCTTAGCAGAATGTTTTTTAGCCTTAGACTCGAAGCTAAGATTTCGCATGGAATATTGGATCAAAGTTTCTTTAGAAGGATCAGAATTTGTTAGATAAGAATAAAGTTCTTTCTGAAAGAAAAAAATTTCTGATTGAGTTGCGACTTCTTCCCAGATATCTTCTCCAGGTAATCTTAGAAGCGAATATTTTTCTCCCAGCCAGTTTCGGATCCAATCCTGTCTGTGAAGTTCGTAATCCTTAAAATATTTTGCCAAACGTCCTGACAGATCCAAGAGCCTTACAGGATCTGGAGTTTTTCTCCCGGAAGGCAAAAGATAATTTTTAAGGATTGGATACCTTTGTAGAAATTCCTGATCTCGGAGCAAGGTCTCGTAGATTTGGAATTTTCTGGACTCTCCTTGGAGGAATGGCCTGGATTTTGGATCGATCTCGGGAGAAAATTTTTCGAGAAGTAGTTCTTCTAAAAACTTTTCCAAGAACAAAAATCTGATATTGAATACCACGCCAAACCTCTGGACAAGGTCCAGGTTCAACCAGGTCTCCATACTTTTGTTCGGGATGATTACCGTCGGAGAATAAAGCCCATCCTGCCTTGAAATCTCTTCTCTCAAGGATTCGGATAATGCTTCGGACAAGTCCGTAAGATTGTAGGAACTATGGACTCGTATGCTCATCTTCGATCGGTTCTACCAAAAATTCAGAAATTACGGACCGGTAAAACAAAGTTTTGGTCCGAGAGGGGAGCTCTTATAGGCTTATAAATCGCCAATTGGAAGACCTTTATCTAATGCGACATAATGCTGATTATCGGAAGTTGGGGAAGTGGTGGATTTGCCGGAGCCGATTTGATGGTTTTACGCTATTGCGTCTATTCAGCAAGAGACCGAAAGCTTGTGCTATTGCGCCTATGCATCGATCAAATTCATTCTGAAGAATGTCCTGGAGATTTTGTAGCAATATCGACGACGAACTTCCCGATTTTCTTTGTATACACAGTCTTGTATACAACAGCAGAAGATCAAACTCGATTGTATACGATATTAGTGTGCAGTATACCAAAATGGTCTCTGCTACAATATGTAGAAGCTACTACATTTAAAAAGTTCGTATACTTAATTTCTTTTGTATACAGACTTTGAAAAGTGAGCTGAGATTTCGGATATCCTTACTTAGAGATGGAGAATAATGCGGACTTACATTTTTCTCCCAAAAGATTTTTGTTCTCTTGGAGGCAACGGATAACAGCTGTTCCTCGATCGGAGCAGTACTTCTCCTTATCTTCTTTGCAAGCTTCCATTCTAGACTTTGCTTTTTCCCTGACTTCCTGTAGTAATTCTCTGCAGTCTTCAGAAAGATTTTCCTCATTCTTCTTCAAGCATGATAGAAGATCTCCTTTGGGACTTTCCTTACAGTATTTTTCTTTATCAGCACGACATTGGTCCAAGTGTGAGTGATTCGGTCCTTCTTCATGAGAGCTAACGGAAAAATTGAATAAGAAAAAAAGGCACAAATAAGCCGTAACTACTCTAATTCTGCCTTTATTTGAAGTTTTGAATAACATGATGACTAACCTTGGTTAAGACCTTACCAATTTTTGCTGGTTTCTTTTTTTCTGAAAGATAGAATTATATCTGAAGAGAAAAACCAAAGTCTAATAGATGTTAAAAAGAAGAAGGAGGTAAGACGTTACTATTCGTCGGAACTGAGACAGAAAAACGTAAATGTTTCAGACTTCGATTAATAATAATGGATCGTACACAAACTTTCGATCATATGATATTTCTGTATGAGGACGAGGTCATGCTAACTGCTTCTTGTAGTCCTTCGAGGGACAAACTTTGGAAGAGCATTTGAGTCTCGAAGTTGCTTAGTATACTTTAAAGGAGGTTTTGCGAATCTCTTCTGCATAGCGAGACCAGACGAAGAAGCTTTTTGTTTTTTCCTACCCTAATTTGAAAAAGAGTTTCGGTATTGGTCCAGGTAAGGAACACTATCCACCGACTAAAAAAGAAAATAACACCTGACGGTGCATTAGAAATCGCAAGGCAAGGATATGGATTACGAAAAGGAAAAAAAGAAACTCCTCTCTGCGAAAACGCCAGAGCAGTACATTGAATTTTCCATCAAATCAAAACTAGAAGGACCCAAGAAGTCAAGTATTACCACAGAATGGCTAAATAAATCTGGTTATACAATAGATGACATAAAATATGCAAGGAATAGGCATCCTTTTTGGAGAGAGAAAAGAAACAAAGGCTCTTACGAAAGAAACAGTCGTCGTCTAGAATACCATAACTACTATAAGACAGACGAGAAGATCGTTTGGGATGATGCCAAACTTTCCAAGTTTTACGACCTAAATCAGGAAGGAAATGCGGATCATGAGTTGGCTAGACTTTTCAAAACGTCCATTCCAGCTGTGAATCATATTCGCAGAAAATTCCGTTTTTCCACCATTCTATTAGAACTGGAAAAAAAGAAACCTAACAAGGCTGCGGTTATCAAGCTAAGCGGTCACTCTGAATCTGTTCTGAAACGTTTGATTAAGGAAAAGGGAAAAAAATAAACTTCCTGCCCGTCGATCTTTCTGAAAGACGGGCCTTGTCAATAAATTTCAGGAGAGAGTCTCCAAAAATATCCTTCCTAAAGACGACCACTCATCTATTTTATAAACTTTTACTGTACTTTATATTTTAGTAAAAAGTTGCGCGTCATCTGCCAGAGAGAATCTTGGAACTGATCATCCATGTATAAACAAATCAGCCGCTTTTCCATTTTACTTGTTCTGAGTATCTTCACTTCTTCCGTACTTTTTGCAGGACCAGTCCATGAATTTTTAAGTTCAGATTCTAAGTCCAAAACAAACCAAGAAGAAGAAGGTCCAAAACATCCTTCCGCACCTAAAAGAGAAATTCCTAGATCGGAAGAAACTTCTTCACCTTCTCCTAAGATAGAAGCGAAGGTTAAAAAAGAAAAAGAAGAATCTGTTGCTTCTGCTGAACCTTCTTCGCGTAAATCTAAACGTATAGAGCGCAGGAAAAAAGGGAAAACTAAGGTTTCTAAAAAGGATAAGCAAGAAACTAAAGAGAAAGAAAAAGAGACTGCTTCTAAGAAATACGAAAATTCTCTTCCTGGAATGTCTGAACTTCCTCCTAAAACGCAATACGATACGAATAGCCAAAACGCAAATGCAGAATTGGGACATGGAAAAGGGATCCCTGTTTTATGTTATCATCACCTGGTTGGGAACCAAGACCCAATGGGAGGATATAATTTAGATCCTAGCCTTTTAGAAGAACAGTTTAAATATCTTAAATCTATAGGCTACCAAACCATTAGTTTGGACCAATTCTATCAATACCAACAAGGTAAGGCTGGTTCTGATTTCCCTGCCCGTCCTGTTCTTTTAACGTTTGATGATGGTTCCTTAACTCATAGAGATGTGCTTGTTCCTCTACTTAAAAAATATGGGATGAGAGCTTCTGTTTTTATTTATCCTACTGTGATCTCCAATCCTAGATATAAATTTTATTTAAGTTGGGCGGCGTTGAAAGAAGCTTTGGACAGTGGAGTTTTGGATATAGGTTCTCATACAGTATACCATCCTAAATTACCTGCAATGTCTAGAGCTGAGATTCGAAGCCAGCTCAGAGATTCTAAAGCAACTTTGGAAGCAAAAACCGGAAGAAAGATCCAAGACCTGGCTTATCCATTCGGATTATTCGATGTACGAGTGATAGAAGAAGCTAAGGCTGCAGGTTATAGAATGGCTTTCACTGTAAACCCAGGGAAGAATGTTCCAGGAACGTACGCTTATACGATCCATAGATCCTTGGTGACTTGGGGAATGTCTCAGTCTAGATTTAATTCTATTTTAAGTGCTTCTCCACCTGTTAAGATCCAACTGGGAGTTTTGGATGGTTCTTGGGTAAAACCAGGAGATAGTTTTCCTGTTATAGTAGAAGGTCTAGACCCTAAGTCGGTGGCAATCAAGATCAGCGGGAAAGAAGGTATCATTCAAAGAAAGTCGAATACAGAATATATCATTAGAATTCCTGAATTCAAAAAGACTACTTATCCAGCTATGACTGTGATTGGCAAAACTCCTTCTGGCAAAAGAAGTGAAACTCAATTTTTATTTGTAAATAGAAAAGAGTTTAAAAAAGACCCTGACTAAAACTTACTTTCCGATAAATTTTTAGGTTTCCGAAAGTTCTAAAGTTATATTTTATCTAGAAGAACCGTCAAAATCGTATCGTTTCTACGAAAGTTTTTTGACATCTCTAGGTAGGTAAGAATATTTTCGGTATGCCAAAAGATTCCGAGACATTCGAAAGAATTAAAACATCCAGAACTCGGAATCGCCTTCCTCTTGTTTTATGGACGGTGTTGCTTTCTCTCGCCCTCCCCTATTCTTACTTTGCAGATCCTGTTCCAGACCAGGGTCCTGTACTTCGTTTAGATTCTCATTCTGCAGGCAAAATCCCTTTAAGGGAAGAGATCTCTTATTTCAAAGATACAGAAGGAAACCTTACCTGGGAAGATATCTCCGCAGCAGATTCCGAAGTTGAATTCAAAAAGAATACGGATAGAATGCCAAACTTCGGTTATGACTCTTCTCCTTATTGGCTTAAATTTTCTGTAGAAGCGGAAGAATCTCTTTCAGAAGAACGTTTTCTCACCTTAGAATATCCTCATATAGATTATGTAGATGTGTATTGGAAAGATTCTAAAGGGAGAGAAGGTGAATTCCATACCGGAGACATGCTTCCCTTTAAGGAAAGACCAATTGCAGAGAGATATTTTGTATTTCCTTTAACCTTAGAAGACAAGGGCAAGATAGAAGTTTTCATCCGGGTCAAGTCAGAAGGATCACTCACTCTTCCCCTTCATTTAGTTACTAAATCTCACCTGGAACATTCTTCTAGAATTTCCTTACTCATAGATGGTATCTATTTTGGCGCCCTCGGGGTAATGGTATTCTATAATTTTTTCTTATTTTTAGGGATCCGAGAAAAGACCTATATATATTACGTAATTTTAATTTTTGCGGCGACTTACTTTTTAATTATGAGTTCCGGATATGGTTTCTGGTTTTTGGTCCCGAATTCGCCTAAATTCGTGAATTCTTCCTTTATCATGGCGACTTGTATCGCGATGATATTTTTGGGCCTCTTCGCAGAAGAATATCTTCAGACCAGAAATACGTATCCGATCCTGCATATATTCATCCGAGGACTAACGATCATATGGTCCATTCTAACCGTTTTACCACTATTTGTAGCTTTAAAATACCTTCTTCCGTTTACAGCGATTCTTCCAATTTTGGAAATCCTCGTACTAATGATCATTTCATTGGTCCAAAGTCTTCGAAAAGATAGAAAGGCCAGAATTTTCTTAAGTGCATGGATGTTCAGTTTAATAGGAGTATTCATATTTTCACTGAATAGACTTGGACTTTTTGATTCAGAAGAGATCGCTTCCGGAACATTGAAGATCGGTGTTCTAAGTAACGTTATTCTTCTGTCTCTGGGACTTGTAGATAGGATCAACACATTCCAAAAGGAAAAAGAGGAATATAAGGAAAGAGCAGATAAACTATTTGAACTTTCTCTAATGGATCCTTTAACCGGGGTAGCTAACAGAAGGTTCTTTGACCAAGAATTAGAAAGAGAATGGAACCGTTCTGTCCGAACAGAAAGACCACTTTCTGTTTTAATGATAGATGTGGACTTCTTCAAGGCGTATAACGATACCTATGGTCATTTGAAAGGGGATCAAGTGCTCTTCCAAGTGGCTCAATCGTTAAAAGAATGTTTAAATCGTTCTTCTGATATGATCGCTAGATTTGGAGGAGAAGAATTCTCCGTTATTCTCCCTGATACCCCTGTTGAGGGTGCTATAGTAGTTGCCTTGAACATGTTACAGACAGTCGAAGATATGGGGATACCTCATTCAGAGAGTACCTTCACAAGAGTTACTGTTTCTATAGGTGTTTCTAGTAATACAGATCGTGATATTCATTCTTACCAAGAATTGCTTGGATTAGCTGATAAAAACCTATACGATTCCAAGGCATTTGGTCGAAATCATATACGTCATTGATCCTTTCTGAAACAATCGTTCGAGAAAGACATTCGGGAAAATCATGAAAATTTAATTTTTCCTGGACCCTTGGCCTAGTCGGGATTAAAATCGGTCCCCGCATGGAACCTCTCAAACTCCCCTTTCTAAATTCTCAGACATTATATTGGACTTTAAAGACTTCTACAGAATCTTTTAAAGAGCATCCGGCTCAATTCTTTAAACCGGATGGTAAAACTTATAAATCCATAAACTTTAAAGAGCTGGGTAATATAGTGACCAGGATCGGTTTGGGTCTTGTATCTATTGGAGTTAAAAAAGGAGAGAATGTAGGTTTGATCGCCGATTCCGGACATCGTTGGATTTGGGCGAGTATGGGAATTACAAATATTGGAAGTGTGGATGTACCTAGAGGAACCGACTCCACTCTCGAAGATTTGATCTATATCTTAAACCATTCAAAAGCAGAAGTTTGTTTTGCAGGTAATTCAGAAGTGGTTCGTAAGATCAGTTCTTCTGCTTCTTCGTTTCCTCATTTAAAAACAGTCATTTTATTCGAATCTTCTCATCATTCTGAACAAAGACATCCATTCAAACTTTTGCATCTAGATGATCTAATCTCTTTAGGAGACAGATGGATCCAAGAAAAAGGAGAATTAGAATTTCATTCTAGAGGAGAATCCATCCAAGAATCTGATCTAGCTACTATCGTTTATACTTCTGGGACAACAGGACGTCCTAAGGGAGTGATGTTAACTCATAGAAACATAATCTTTAATGTGAATATGTCTTTGGCATTGGACGATGTTCGTATCACTCCGGAAGATAGAACAATGGCTTACCTTCCACCTTGGCATATTGCAGAAAGATTGATTGAGACCGCATGTATTAGAGCAGGAGCTTCAGAAGCCTTTACTTCTATTTCCAGTTTGGGACAAGATCTGCAGGATATCAAACCTACTTTCCTTCTTTCTGTACCAAGAGTTTGGGAAAGTTTTTATAATAAGGTCCAAGATAAACTAAAGGATGCTTCTCCAGTTGCTAAATCTATTTTCAAAAGTTTCCAAGTAGTAGCAAATTCTTATTATAAATATAAGAGCAGACTTTTTGGTTTAGAGTTCGCTTTAAAACCTAGATCTTTCTTTGGAGAATTTTTCCATAGAATGGGCGGACTATTCGGAACATTATTCTGGTTTGTGCCTAATATTCTAGCTCAATTAGTATTTTCTAAAATACGAAAAAGCCTGGGTGGAAAATTAAAATTTGCCATCTCAGGAGCAGGAGCACTTCCAGAGTATATAGATAGATTTTTTAATTCTATAGGAATTCCAATCTTAGAAGGATACGGAATGACTGAGACTAGCGGAGCTTCTACCAGAAGAAGGTTAAATAAGATTACAGTTGGAACCCTGGGAAAATGTATCCCTGGTGTAGAGATCAAGATCTTAGATGAGAAGGGAGAAGAAATTCACGAGCCTGGGGTGAAAGGGATCGCTTGGCATAAAGGCGGTCATATCATGCAGGGATACTATTTAGATCCTGAAAAAACTGCGGAGACAATGAAGGACGGATGGTTGAATTCAGGGGACCTTCTTCTTTGGACCTCCCAAGGAGAATTAAAATACGCAGGAAGAGCTAAGGATACAATTGTACTTTTGGGTGGAGAAAATTTGGAACCTGAGCCAATCGAGTTCGCTCTTACTCAAAGTGAGTTGATCTTGCAGGCAATGATCGTAGGACATGACCAGAAAACGTTAAGTGCACTTTTGGTCCCGGATTGGGAAGTCTTAGACAAACAATTACGAGACTGGAAATCCAGATTATTACAAGAAATTGCTGATCCAAATTCTGATCCAGACGTCAGAGAATTGTTCAAAAAAGAGATTAAAGAGAGAGTTTCCTCTAAAAACGGTTTTAAAAATTTCGAAAAAGTATCTAATTTTTACCTTCTTCCGAAAAAATTCGAACCTGGAGACGAGTTGACCATGACTATGAAGGTGAAGAGGAACGTTGTCTCGGATAAATATAAGAATCAAATAGATGAATTATTCAGATAAAACTCCATTCGGCGTAACGAATCTGAGAAAAGATCGAATCCAAGATAAAGGAGATTTTATGCCGGTTTTGACTCAAACAGTAAAGAATCGATTGTCCACGATACTTTCCGTTTTTTCGGCTCTTATATTTTTGCAGACCTTATTTTTTAAATTCACAGGACAAGATGAATCAGTTCATATCTTCTCCACTTTGGGGATAGAACCTTGGGGAAGGATCGGAACAGGCTCAGTCGAATTTTTTGTAGCTATACTTTTGATTTTCCCTCCATCCAGATTTGTAGGAGCCTTAGTAGGTTTCGGACTTATGATCGGTGCAGTATTATCTCACCTTTTATTTTTAGGAATAGTGGTAGATGATGATGGAGGTTTACTCTTCGCAATGGCAGTCAGCGTTCTCGTTTCCTGCATCATTATACTGAATCTAGAGTGGGACCATAGACCTCCTACCTAGTTCCAGAATTTTCAAAAATTCTTTCGAATTCTTATCTTTAAAAAAGGAACGGTTGCACTAAACCTAGGTTCCAATTTTGAAGATAAGAAAAATATGAAAGCCCGCTATCCAATTTTCACACTTCTATTCTTTCTGTTTTCCCAATCCGTAAATGCGGAGTCCATTAAGTCGGTTAAAAAGAAGAAGGTCCGGCAAAGACAAACGGAAAGCTCTGAAAAAAATCCAAACTCTCAGCAAGAACTACAAGAACATATCCTGACTAGTATGGGATTTGGAAAAGGACTATCTTTCGAAACTTCAGATAAACAAAACTTTCTGAATATGAGAGTTCGTTTCCAAGAAAGAGCAGTTGAAACGATCAGTCAAAAAGAAGGAGAAAAACAAACGGAAGGTTTGGAATTCCAAGCCAGAAGAGCAAGGCTTGTTTTCTCTGGGAATTTTTTAGGTAAGGACTGGCAATATTACGTTCAATTATCTTTTTCTAATTTAGATATGGAAGAGGATAGACCTGTTCCTTTGAGAGATGCTTCCCTATCCTACACGAAATTTAATAATGCGAATATCAAGCTAGGGCAAATGAAAGTGCCTTATAATCGCCAAAGATTTATATCCGACGGTTTACAAGAATTTGTAGATAGAACAGTTTCAAATGAAGAATTGAATCTGGACAGAGATGTTGGAGTTTTGGTTTCTTCTTCCAATCTATTCGGCTTAAATTGTTTAGGATATTCCGCAGGAGTTTTTGGAGGAGAAGGAAGAAATAGGAGTTCCAACTCAAGCGGATTATTGACTAGCGGAAAACTTACCTATTATCCTTTGGGAGTTTTTTCAGATAATGGAGAACCGGATCTGGAACATTCTGAAAAACCAAAACTTGCAATATCGGTTGCAGGTGCAAATAACCAAAATACGAATCGTGATCTTTCTACTCATGGGGAAACTTATCAATTTGCAAGATTTGATTATACGCATACGGGAGCAGAGTTTTTATTCCAATGGAAAGGTTTCTCTGCTTCCGGAGAATATCTGACTAGAAAAGCAAACTCACCCTTCGTGGAAAAAGAAATTGGGAATCGGAGATTCACTGAATATTCCAGATCAGTAAAAGGAGGATTTTTCCAGCTAGGTTATCTTTTTAAAAATAATCTAGGAGTGGCTCTTAGATATTCTGAATACAGACCTTGGGGAAAAACGGATCCAAAACTTACTTATTCAAGAGAAAGAGGTCTCGCAGTTTCTTATTATCTCAAGGATCATAATTTGAAAATACAGGCGGATTACGCTTATTTGGAAGGAGGATACGTGGACAGTATGGGTTCTCATAGGATCCGGGCCCAGATACAAGTGTTCTTATAAAAAATGTAATCGTTTTTTCATCCGAGAAAGTTTCTTGGGAGTCAATCTGAGTCTCGAATCCGTTGACAATCTTACAGGATTTCGTCTTATGGAAGTAAGGTATTATTCTACTAGATGAAATTTCGAAGAGGAAGACTTTACGATGCGTTTTTCATTTCGGACATCCATTATCTTCTGAATAAGAAGATCAAATCCCATAAACACAAAGAGCTTTTCCAACTACTGGATCATCTGAACAAAAAAGAAGTAAAATTCGATAATCTGTACCTTGTAGGCGATATTATCGAAAACTGGTTTTTTAGCGCGGATAGAAGGTTACAAAGAGTAAAAGGCAAAAAAAGATTTAACAAACTTTTTGAACGTCTAGATAGGCTCTCTTCCGGAAACGGCAAAAAATATTATATTGTTGGGAACCACGACACCACTTCTTACCTGATGAGACTTACCCCTAAGGTAGAACATTATCTTATTGAAAGAGGTTGGATTATCTGCGAGAAGGCAGAGAACGAACTTTTAATCGCCATCCATGGGCACCAAGGCCAGTACAATAAATTTACTTGGATGGGCTCCATTCTTGTCTTAAGAATTCTTCATATATTCGCATCCGCGCTTCCGGCATTATTCAAATTTTCCGAAAACTTCTATCATAAACATCTGAACAGACAAGATCCAAGCACTGTAGAAGAGACATTACATTATTACCAAAAACTTTCTAAACTTACCCACCAAGATAAGAAGGTTTTGATCTCAGGTCATACTCACGACTTCTTATGTATCCCTAAAATGAATATTATAAATACAGGGGATTGGGTGAAGAGTAATAGTTTCGTAATCCAGGATGGCAAAAAATTTTCCGGAATTCGGATGACAGCCAGAAAAGAATTCAAAAAAGAATTCGTCTTACATGTTTGATTGTTTTCTACACGTCGCATCTCTTAAAGTTAAGAACCCAAACCCTTAAAAACTAATTTGCAATTTCTTGCCTGTCGGCTATACTTCGGCGCATGTCTGAAGAACTGTTGATAGAATATTTAAACTTAATAGATGAACATGCTTGGCTTTTTTGGTCAGGGGTGATTTTTCTTTTTTTACTCTGCGTTTTTATCCACGATATATTCCAGAAAAAACATACGATCAAACATAACTTTCCAATCGTCGGCCATATCAGATATTTATTCGAAAAGATAGGACCAGAACTCAGACAATACTGGGTGGCAAATGATAAGGAGGAGATGCCTTTTAATAGGGCGGAAAGATCCTGGGTTTACGCCACAGCAAAAATGCAAAATAATAATTTCGGTTTTGGAACTACTGAATTATTATACGACGCAGGCTACCCTATCATCAAACATTCTGCCTTCCCTTTTGCAGATAGCAAAGCAAAGTTTATAGAAGGTGATAGCTCTATGATCCCTTCTCTCAAAGTAATGGGAGAATTCAGGAACAGAAAAAAATTATATAGACCGGCATCAGTAGTAAATATCTCCGCAATGTCCTATGGTTCTTTGGGAGAAAGAGCAGTATCATCTCTAAACAAAGGAGCAAAAATCGCACGTTGTTATCATAATACAGGAGAAGGTGGACTTTCTCCTTACCATAACTTCGGCGCAGACGTCGTATGGCAATTGGGAACAGGATATTTTGGTGCAAGAGATGAAAAAGGTAAATTTTCCTTAGATCATTTCTTAAAACGTTTAGATGCAAATCCAAATGTGAGAGCAATAGAGATCAAACTTTCCCAGGGCGCTAAACCAGGAAAAGGTGGCATCTTGCCAGGAGCGAAAGTTACCAAAGAGATTGCTGAGATTAGAGGGATCGAGGTTGGGCAAGATTGTATTTCGCCTAATGCGCATACTGAATTTTACGATGCAAAAAGTCTGATTGAATTTATAGAAAAATTGGCATCCTCTTCTGGACTTCCGGTAGGGATTAAAAGTGCAGTAGGAGAATCTAAGTTTTGGGAGGAACTTGCGAATCTGATGAAAGAAACAGGCCAAGGGCCTGATTTTATCACTATCGACGGAGGAGAAGGAGGGACAGGAGCAGCACCTTTAACTTTTACCGATCACGTTTCCCTTCCTTTTAAGGTAGGGTTTGCAAGAGTATATAAGATTTTTCAAAAGTACGAGATCGCAGACAGGATCGTATGGATAGGCAGCGGAAAATTAGGTTTTCCTGATAGAGCTATAGTTGCATTTGCTATGGGCTGCGATCTGATCCATGTCGCTCGGGAAACCATGATGTCTATCGGTTGTATCCAAGCACAAAAATGTCATACAGGTCATTGTCCTGCAGGAGTAGCCACTCAAAGTAAATGGTTACAAGCAGGTTTGGATGTAGAACTAAAAGCAAAACGTGCAGCAAACTATATCAAAGGATTTAGAAAAGAATTATTATCCGTAGCCCATGCATGCGGATATGAACATCCTCTTCAATTTACAGGGAACGATATCGAAATCGGAGCGGGTCAAAATAGATTCAGGACCCTGACTGAAGTTTTGGAATACGAAAGAACTCCTATAAAATTCAGCACTATGATGGATTATACGAGTAATATCACTGCACTCGGTTAGTTTTTAAATCGCTTGCATTAGGTCGGGTCCCTGTAATTATTTGCGGGACCCGAATGAAACTTATCTCATCCTTTTTCCAAAATTTCTGGAATTTCCTTCGTTCTCCTAAGGAAGAACTTCAAAAAAAAGACTCCTTTCCTGGGTATCCTACCCTATTTATCAAAACAGCCGTTCCTATCTTGATCGGATATTTTTTTGCACATCTTTCTTTTAAAGCTCTTGGATTACAATATGTGTTCTTAGGCGGATCCATTCTGAATATGCTAATCAGAGTGATCCTGCCCGATATATTTTTCGGGACTTTGTATGCACTACTCTTTACTGGAATTTACCTGGGAGCTGGAACTAGTATACTTTGGGGAATTTCTAAAATTTTCTCTTACCCGTTCGAGACAAATAGAGGATTAGAATTAAGTTCCAAACTATCATATTCATTCTTGATCTTAGGATTACTTATATTCTTAGGTTTTACTGGAATATTCGGATCCATCGTATATTTGATATTCTTTATATACTTTTCCTTCTTAGTTATTTTAGTTCTATTTTACGGAATAGAAGCAGGGCAAAGGATCAGTATTATTTCAGGCTTAATTATAGGACTGATCTCTTATGGTATTTTTTTCTTAAAAGATGATACGCAGATGGACAATCTCACTATTCCTACTCAACCGGAAACAATGACACCGGAAGAGGAAAGAGAGAAAATACAAGATGCAGAAGACGTAATCCGAAAATTAGAAGAAGCCCGTAAGGAAAAGGGCTATGATAACTAGTATATTCAAAAAGGATAAATAATGGCAAGAGTTCAACTGGATCTTCCCGAAAAATTGGCATGGTCCACCAGTTTAAATATCAGGATTTATGATACAAATTTTGCAGCACATTTAGCTCATGATAAAGTGGTTTCTCTCTTACATGAATCCAGAGCAAGATTATTCAAAGAGAAAGGATTTTCAGAACTGGATGTAAACGGTTACGGTATCATTCTCACCGATCTAGTAGTAGAATATAAGGCAGAAGCATTTTTCGGAGACCAGGTCCGAGTAGAAATCGGAGCTGGAGATTTCAGCGCAAAAGGTTGCGATTTATATTATAGAATGACCCATACAGATGGGCCAATTAACGGTAAGATCGTGTGTAATGCAAAAACAGGTCTTGTATTTATGGACTATGCGACTAGAACAGTTAGTAATATTCCGGATGTCTTTAAGTCCTGGTTTTGAAGAAATAATCTAAAACAAAGTATATTACTTTTTCTTTTTGTCTGAGTGATAAATCAGTGCAAAAGAAATACATTGTTTTAATTCTTTTTCTGGAAGTTTGGTATTTTCAGAAAATATAATACTTCTGTTCCCTTCGAAATGAAATGTTTTAGGATATAATTTTCTGAATCTGGAGATCAGATCTGTTTGGCAATGAAAGAAGATCGCATATTCTTTCGACTCTCCTTTTAATGCATCTATTCGGATCGTAGTCCCACTTTTAGATTCAGGAGTGATATAACTGGGTTGTCCCCATTTTAGAACTTCTTCTATCCTGCCTACTCCTTGGATCTCTTTTGCAGTTTCGAATATAAGTTCTCTTAAACGGAATAATTTCTCTCTTACTGAGGGAGAATAGTCTGAGAATGTTTCCGCCACATCTGAATTAGCAAATTTTTGGAACTGATTCTTTTTTTGGGCCATGGATTCTTCTTAGGTCACACTTGTAGGAGCTCCTACAAGGTATTTTCTTACTGAAAGATAGTATATAGGAATTCCAACATACTATCTTGACCTTTTGTGCTTTTTATCGGATCGAAATATAAATTTCGGAAACCGGATTCGTAGGATCCCAAAACCTTTCGTCAAAGACCTCAAAATCATCTTCTGACCCTCTTTCGTATTCACTATTTGCAAGCCAGGTGCCATAAATATATTTCCAGGCACTCAGTAACTTTTCTGTAGTATTTCCGGGAACAGTAAACAACATATATTTAGAAGCAGTTAAGATCTGTTTTGTAAAACCAGATGGAGTTGAAGTTTCAGGATTTACTTCTGCACCCACAAAAAAGTCAAAATTTTCCTCTAAATCCCAATTAGAATAAACTCCTTGGACTTTTTTTAGATCCGTTCTTTCTGGTATTCTATCAAACATACCTTCTTGAAAGGCTTCCGTCCAGATCCTAGGAATATCCTTTGTGCTTTGATCTTTTTGCATTGTAGTTCTATGTTTTTTGCCAATTAGTACAGCGTTATTTCGAACCACAGTTTTGAATTCAATTCCAGTTCCATCGTAAATAGTTTTGAATTTGTTCTCATGAATATTAATTTTTTCAAATATAAGATGATGCTCTATCTTTCTATATTCAGAAGGAGTTGCTCCAAAATTTTTCTTAAATTCTCTTAAAAAAGTCTCCGGAGTTTCGTATCCAAATTCAAAAGCAATATCTATAACCTTAGATTTAGTTAGGATCAGTTTTTGTGCGGCCTCGGAAAGTCTTCTTTTTCGGATATATGAATATACAGAATATCCAGTCATGTATCTGAATATTCTTTGAAAATGCCAAAGAGAACTGAATGAATTCTCAGAAACGTCTTTTACTGAAATATTATTCTTAAGATTTTTTTCTATGAAGCTGAGCGCAGAATCTATTTTATCATAATGATTAATCATAATTAGAATATTCTAAACGCTTACTGCACAAGCTTGTGCACATCTGATCCCGTCCATAGCCGCGGATACAATCCCACCCGCATATCCGGCTCCTTCTCCGCAAGGATATAAACCTTTGATACGAATATGTTCGAGAGTTTCCGGATCCCTTGGTATACTGACTGGTGAAGAAGTCCTAGTCTCAGGAGCATGAACCACCGCTTCGTTAGTCAGATATCCTTTCATAGATTTATTAAATTCTTTGAATCCATTTTGTAATGCATTCATTATAAATTTAGGAAGAACGGAAGAAAGATCCGCAGATATAATTCCTGGAGGATAAGAAGTTTTAGGAAGATCAGAAGAAATTTTACCTTCTACAAAATCAACCAGTCTGGTCGCAGGAGCTGTTTGGGTTTTCCCACCAGCGATCCAAGCTTTTTGTTCAATCTCTCTTTGGAATTCCATCGCAGCCAATGGCCCAAACTTTTGGAAAGGTAGAAAGTCCTCTTGCCTTAGTTCCACCACGATCCCAGAATTTGCGGTAGGCCTTGCTCTTTTGGAAGAAGACCAACCATTCGTCACAACCTCTCCAGGTTTTGTGGCACATGCAGCAATCACTCCTCCAGGACACATACAAAAAGAATACACTCCCCTTCCATCGATCTGTTTTACAACGCTATAAGGAGAAGGAGGAAGAAAAGGTCCTCTGTCGGCGCAGCTATACTGTATAGAGTCTATTAAAGATTGTTTATGTTCTACTCTAACACCTACTGCGAGTGGTTTTAAATGGATCTCAATTCCTTTATGATATAATAATTCGAATATATCTCTGGCCGAATGTCCTGTAGCCAATATCACTTTGTCGGAAAGAAAACGATCACCATTCTTAGTAACAACACCTTTGATCGAATTACCTTCTAAGATCAGATCGGTTACTCTTTGGTTGAAATGGACTTCTCCACCTCTTTCCTGGATGGTTTCTCTCATTCTACGAACAATACTAGGAAGTTTATTTGTCCCTATATGAGGATGAGCCTCTATTAGAATATTAGGATTTGCTCCAAAACCTACAAGTAATTCCAAAATGCGACGGACGTTTCCTCTTTTTTTGGATCTTGTATAAAGCTTACCATCGGAGTAAGTGCCTGCTCCACCTTCCCCAAAACAATAATTAGAATCCTCATCTACGATATGATGCGCGTTGATATTCTGAAGGTCCTTAGGTCTTGATTTAACGTCCTTTCCTCTTTCCAAAACGATAGGTTTCAAACCGGATTGGATGAGTTCTAATGCGGAGAATAAGCCGGCAGGTCCCGCTCCGATTACAATCACTTCTTTAGAATTTTTTACGTTTGGATAATCGGGTAGATGGATCTCTTCTGCTACAAAGTTTTCGTTAATATAAACTCGGACTTTGAGATTGACGAAAACAGTCTTTTGTCTTGCATCAATAGAATGATTTAAGACCTCAATATGAGTTATATCCGATAAAGAGATCTTTTTGGATTTGGAAATATATTCTGTGAGACGATCCGATTGTTCGGCGATCTCAGGCAAAAGCCTAAGTTCTAATTCTTGGGTCATAGTTCAGGACCAAAAGTTTTAGGATTTGTATGTATTGGAGTTAAAAAAGAAAGGAAGATTGATGCAAGGAATTTTAAGAAAGGATTGGAATAAATAGAAAGGCTTTTATATCGAAAATGAAGATTCCGGGGGAAGATCAAAATTAGAATCGCAAAAATCCTAGATTTATCACTAAGTTGGTAAACCAGGTAGATCCTTGAAAATAACGGACCGACAAAAGAAAAAATTCTTAAAGTCCCTGAAACAGGCAAGGATCGAAGCAGGATTCACTCAATCAGAAGTCGCTCACCAGATCGGGACCAGCCAAAGTTTCATTTCTAAAGTAGAATCAGGAAGTATATCTTTAGAAGTTGAGATATTCTTAAAGTTATATCAATTATACGAAAAACCTGCGGTGTATTTTTTCTCCGAATTCTCCCAAAAATAAAAACTTATTTTTGCACCTCTCCTCTATTCTTAATAAACTTTTGAATCATCTCAAGCTGAGAATCAGAAACGAATAGATCAATCGCGTCATTTGCACTATACAATCTATACTGAAGTGATTTCGCAGAAAGAATATCAGTCTCCATTTCTTTTGTAAATATCAATCTGCCAGAAAGAATATTAGATACTAAGGTAGAAGTCCTGGTGCTTGTTGTAGGAACAGCACTATAGCCATATCCAAAACCAATTCCTGGCCCCATATTTGCAGGAACTTGAGTTCGAACAGTCACCTGATTCGTAGAATAATTCGAATCGAATAGAAGTAACTTCGTAGATTTGCGATCAATTTTTATATAAGCTTCCGGGCCTAAAGAAGCAAGAGTTTCTGAACCTTGGAGTCTGATGATCAGAGTAATTTGAGAGATCACTCCATTCTTAATTTCTTTGGCGTATTGACCGCCATAAGAATATACATTTTTATTTGGATTGTCCACCTTCGCTTCATGATCCATATCCATTTTGACGACGGTGACATCTCTAAAAGGATCTTGTACAACTTGTACCGTTGTACCACAACCAATACATAGAAATAGAAAATAGAATATTAAAAATTTATACTTCAAAATCGGAAGAAAGGTCACGATGTGAATTTTCCTTTTTGGATTATCTACATCGTGACTTCCCAATTTATTTCTGTAAAGGAGTGATTTCTCTCAATTTAGGAAATCTGAGATATAAACCTGCCCATAGAATAATTCCCAAATAAATTGGAAATAGAATATGAGAGCCTAAAGGATTTAAAACACGAACATGAGTAGCAACAGCTCCACCCAAATAACCTGTGAGTAAAGTTGCTCCCAAAACTGCAGTTCTAGGAAATGCGTATAACAAGGTACTTACGATCAAGACCGTTCCCAAGTAAGGCATTACTTCAGGTGGGTACCCTAGTTTAGCTCCTTCTGCCTGAGCCTCAGGCGGCATTTTATCTAAGAAAAATTTTAATACTCCATCAAAAAGCAGAAAAAGTACAACCAACCCGCTGAGTACTCGACCGGTCCAGAGCTGCCCTTTCGAAACGTTTTCAGATCCCATTCTATAGTCCCTCCAAATGAGAGGGCAATTTTGAGATCTTCAGCAGAAAAGTTCAAGAACTATTACAGAAATTTTGAATTCAATTTTGTAATAAACATATGCGTGTCGCAAAGACGACTACTCTCTACTAAGAATTCTTGGAAATTATTTCCTTTTCGTTTTTTTAGGGACCTTCTTCTTAAATTCGCCAACTCTGAATTTTACGATCTTACGAACCAAACCAAAAGGTAAAGGTTGATCGATCGGAAATTGAACTGAACCCTTTGCATTTTTGTATTTATCAATTTCTTTCTGGAATTTTGCGATACCACTTGCTCCAGGATAAAAGCCAATATGATTTTTATAAGCAGCAAAATGTACCAGATTTCCGTTCAGATAGAAAGTCGGGATCTGATAACTGATCTTTTCAATTGCTTCCGGAGCTTCTTCTTGGATGACTTTTCGGAGCTCCTGAAGAATGGATTGGACCTCTTTCGGAAAAATTTTGATGTATTCGTCAATCGATTTGAATGTGTTTTTTGTCTTATCCATAAATGAATCTAAGTTAATTATTATTGCAAGAAACCTAATGTATTTAAGGTTATTTTAGAGACCGAATTGTCTATTAAGTCCTTCATACATTTGCTATCATTGTTAATATTCAACAACCAAGAGCAATTGCCTCTATCTTTCCGAGAAACGATACGCTTACAAAGAGGACAAGCTTCTAAATCTTCATTCTCAAGAATTTCGAAAATGATCGCTTTTTCATGAAGTTCGCGTTTAGCAATAGAAGTAACTTCGTAAACCTCCTTTATCTGACTACTTTCGTTGAATTCTATCGTAATGATCCCTATCTCATTTTCATGGCAGAGTTGCTTAAAGGTTTCAAATCTGTCCTTATCATGAAACAACTCATAATCAAACATAGGGATAACAATATAGGCATAGTTTGAAAATGCCTTATAATTAATCGCCTGACTAATAGCTTTCGTAATTGAATCAATCGTATTAGAAGCCTTTAATTCAAACGTATATATCTCTAAATTATCAAAGTTAATATCCGAAAGGATTTTATATCCAACAAAATCATAATTCTGGAGTTTCCCACCTCCTCTTTCGAACTGCGAATGTCTGATTTCAATGGAAAGGCATTTTTCTAATTTTTCAAGAATTAGATTGCCAAGACCTAATTCATCTTGCTTACCGTCAGGCCCATAATAAGCGAATTCATTTTTGGTTTTATAAAAGTAATTTCCTTTTCCCCTTTTAAATTTGTAAGTGCTATTATTAGATACGAAATCTTTAAACCCATCTCGTACACCGGACAAATTCAATATGGAGGGATCATTCTTTAAATATTTGACCATATTAGGTAATATTGTAGATAAAGCTTCGGTAAGTTCTCCTTCACTTACTGTATCGAATATTTTCTTAGCTAATAAAGTACCAATCGCACTCGGCAAATAAACCTTAGTGAGCCGCATTGGTCCACCTTGACCTTGAGAAGGTTTCCATTCAAAACCTAATCTAGAAAGATAAGATACTAAATCCGATTTAAAAGATTGCCAACTTTCACTCTTTTTGCCGATCAAAGTATACATCAATTGCTCTTTATCAGAACAAGCCACATACTCTTTCATAGAAAGATGATAGTCCTGCTTATCAGAATCTAATTCTATCAGAGCCAAGAATATATCATCAATATCTTTTAATGAAATTTTCATAGTATATAAACCTTATATTTTAATAGCGGAAAGGGATATAAAAGCTGAACGATTACTATAAGCTCGAGTTACATTAAAACAAGCTTACGTTAAATACCGAATACAATGAGTGTATTCTTATAATTTAATTTTTCTTAATGATCAATATCCCGGCAAGATAACTTGTTGGGATATACGCTCCTACCAAATCCAGAACATTGAACCAAACTGGAGAAGGAAGCATCAGAACATTCGCAATTCCACCCGCCAAGAAGAAGGCTCCAATAACTAAAGAAAATTTAAGTTTATGATTCGCAGCAATCAATGCAGCTAACAGCGCTCCCACAAATGTACCAAGAGCATGAGCTAAAAAAGGAAAGACAAAATGTTTAGGCTGGAACAGGTGCATGGATGCTTTTAGGCCTTCTACAGTAGTTACATCGGCGCCTTCCGGAGGAGGAATGATACTCCCGCTGATTGTAATAAGTCCCATATTCACTATACTTCCAATAAGAAGCCCAGCAATCACAGATAAGGTATTTCTAACATAAGGATTCATAATATAGTAGCTCACCAATCAAAAATAAATGATTTAAAGGGCTTATGTAAACAATGCAAGTGCAAAATTATGAGCCTATTCTCTATATTCCGCCCTTTATCTCGTCTCAGAAAACCCTAAAAATTTATTAAACTAATTGGTTTAATATTTGACAAAGGAAAATTTTATTGAATTTATTCAACTAAATGGTTGTATTTCATAAAAATGAACAAAGGCTAGATCGAGTATTCGCGGCTCTTGCAGATAGCTCAAGAAGGCAGATGCTTGCCAAATTGAGAAAAAGGCCTCTCACCATTTCAGAATTGGCAGAACCCTTTTCCATGTCATTTGCAGGAGTTGCTAAACATATAGATGTGCTCACATCGGCTGGTTTAGTTCGTAAAGTGAGGGATGTTGAAGATGGCCGCAGCTTTCGATTAGAGCTGCAAAATCAATCTCTTACGGAAGCTTCTGCATGGCTTGCATATCATCAGGAATTCTGGACCAACAAATTAGATAGACTCGAATCCTTTATAGAGGAGCAAGACCATGATAAACCAAGTCGTAAAAGTAGAAAAAAGAATTAATGCAGAACCGATTCGATTGTTTCGAGCCTGGTTAAAAGCAGAAGAATTTTCTAGCTGGTTTTTACCTGGGAATTCAATCGGGATCGAATCAGCCTTATTAGATCCGCGCCCTGGTGGTCGCTTCAAGATCAATATGTTACATGAAGGCAAAATACTTCCTCATGAAGGGGAATATCAGATAATCGATGAACCAAAAAAATTGGTATTTACTTGGAGATCACATGCGACCGGAGGTTTGGATACATTAGTCACAGTTACTTTCGATCCATTGGAAGAAGGATCTTTAAATCCAAATAAGAAAACACAAACACTCATAACGTTAATACATGAACGTTTAATAGGAGAAGATGCAATCACTTCTCATAAAGCAGGATGGACTCATATACTCGATAGCCTTGAGAAATGGCAGATCGGGAAAGTATAATCCGGTACTTTTATCGGCAATACGCCGGAAAACAAAAGAAACAACAACGTAAGGAGAATAAGATGAACGGAATCTATCATAAGATAGGCGTTCGCGCAGGAACTGCAGACGTCATCAAAGCGCTGACGACTAAGGCGGGACTTTCAGGATGGTGGACTAGACAAGTAGAAGGTCCCTTTACAGGTGGGACCTCTGGTGTAGGAGAACCTATCCATTTTGATTTCGGAATAGCGGGAATCGATATGAAAGTGAAAGAACTTTCATCACAACATGTTCGTTGGGAATGTGCAGCAGGACCGGAAGATTGGATCGGTTCTCATATCGATTTTAAATTAAATCCGGGAACCGCGCCTGACGGAGCAGCATTGACACTTATCTATTTTAGGCATCAAGATTGGAAAATAGAAAGTGATTTTACTGCACATTGTAGTATGAAATGGGCAGTTTTCTTACTTAGTCTAAGAGATTTGATTGAAACTGGTACTGGTAAACCAGCACCGGATGATATTAAGATTGATGACTTTAATTAAAAATTTTTGCGCGGGGACGCCTGCGCTGCTTTTGCAAAATTACTTTAATCTTTCCAGAACACCTTTTCGTTTTACGATATTTTTATAATCCCACTGTATTTTCTTAGATTTATTCACCCAACGTTTTAGATCTTTTTTGTTAATTTGATCTGCGCTTGTATAACGGACCTCAGCAGCTTTAAATGTTCCTTCCGGTTCTAAACCTAGTTCATCAAAAGATTGCCCGCTCCAAAAGAGCAATCGAATACAATTTTTAAGTTTGCTATAACCTACAACAGGGTTCCCATCCAAGAACCAGACTGGATGGGCATGCCAGATTTTATTTTCCGCTTTAGGAAGATGAAGATTAATTTCTTGGAATAGAATATCACAAATCTCCTTTTCAATTTTTGTCTGTGAGTTATTATATTTTTGGACTTCTTTATTCATTCGCTTATATTATAGTTTTTTACGAGATTTTGAATTTTGTTGAAGTGCTTCTACAAGTTTTTTTGGAGCAACACCACAATAAGAAACAACTAACATATCTTTAAACAAAACTAAATCAGTTGATTTCATTTCAACGCAGGTCCAGCCCTGCTGACCCCATTTATTTTCTATCGGATAAACAGAACCCTTAGATGCCGCGGAGAAGAAGTCCTGGTCATTTGTATCAAATTTAAGAACGATCTTCTTATTCTCTTGATCCACTGTCGCAAAAATTTTCTTTCTCACTCTGAATGAAATTTTTTCGAAATGAGGTTCTTCCTTTGCTTCTGGAAGTGCCAATGCAAGTTTTCTTATTTTGTCTAAGGATATCATTATGTTTTTAGTTATAGTATAAATATTCGATTCTCAATTTTTCTTTAAAACGACATTAAATAATACCGAAAAAGCTTTCCTATGAAGAATAGTCTGTTAAATTCCCTAAAATGGACTCAAAACAAATCAATATTCAAGCTACAATTGCAGCAGATATTAAAAAAGCCTGGGAATACTACACTGATCCAAAACATATTATTCATTGGAATTTTGCCACTGACGATTGGCAATGCCCTTGGGCAAAAAATGATCTGAGACCTGGTGGTATGTACAGCGCGAGAATGGAAGCTAAGGATGGAAGTTTCGGCTTCGAGTTTGGAGCTATTTACGATACAGTCGTTGATCAGAAAAATTTGGCATATACAATGGGAGATGGTAGAAAGGCAACAGTTAACTTTGAGAATAAAGATAACGAAACAATTGTAACAGTAATCTTTGACCCTGAATCAACGAACCCAGTTGAAATGCAAAGAGGTGGCTGGCAGGCGATACTTGATAACTACAAGAAGTATACAGAGGCCAATTAATATTTAGCCTTTGTTCGAAAGAGATAAATACTCTTACTCCGTAAAGGCAGCAGGAATTATTTCAAATATCTGCTGCCACTTTGTAATAATATAATTATTGGCCCGCTGGTGGTTGCCAGAGTTCAACTTTGTTTCCTTCCGGATCAATAACCCAGCCAAATATTCCATACTCAGATTCTTCTACCTTCTCCATAACTTGACAACCTTCTTCACGAAGTACTTTCAATAATCCATGAAGATCTTCCACTCGATAATTGACCATAAAAGTAGATGTGCTAGGTGCGAAATAAGATCCATCTCCAACTGACCAAGCAGTTGTTCCGTTTACAGGATTGCCAGAAGCGTCAACCCAACGAAATGCCGCGCCACCCCAAGACTGGACATCTATTCCAAGATGAGTTTTATACCAGGAACCTAATTTAGCAGGGTCTTTAGCACTGAAAAAGATCCCGCCAATACCTGTAACTCGTTTCATAGATGCCTCCAAACTACTATAGTTTTTCCGATGCTACACAAGATGGTTTAAAATAGCTAACTAAATGCTATTGACGTATATGAAATTTTTGCTCCAAATTGTTGTGCTGAAACAGACCTTATAAGGAATATTGCCATGAGAAAAATTATTGTACTCGAATTTCTCACTCTTGATGGAGTCATACAAGGCCCAGGTGGCGAAGAAGAAGATACTAGTGGCGACTTTAAATATAGCGGATGGCAAGCTCCAATTTTTGATGATCTTATGGGAACAGTTATGCAGAAGCAGATGAACCTTCCCTTCGATCTACTATTAGGCCGCAAAACATTTGATATTTGGGAACCATATTGGCCCAAACATTCTGACTTTTGGCCGAGTGTCATGTCGGCAACAAAGTATGTTGCATCAAATACCAGGACGACTAGCGAATGGAGGCCTTCCGTATTTTTAAACGGAGACATTGTGGAAAAAATCGGCAACCTTAAAAAAGAAGAAGGACCAGATTTACACGTTTACGGAAGCGCTAATCTAGTTCAGACATTGATGAAGCATGACTTCGTTGACGAATTTTGGCTAAAGATATATCCACTAACGTTAGGAAGTGGAAAACGGTTATTTGTAGAAGGCACAATTCCTGCGATGTTCAAGGTGACTGAAAGCCAAATCTCTCCAAATGGAGTCATTATTGCGAATTACAAACGTGAAGGTGATATTAAAACAGGGAATTTCTAAGGCGCTCACTATCATCCATATTCATTTTGTTATTCTCAAAGAATGTAGCATTATAATCAGAACTTTCTTTTTCTATCTGATAGTTTTCGATTTCTATATTACAATTTTTAGAGAATAAGAGATTAACTTCATTTAAAATTATAGGAAGCGATATTTTATTCTGCATTCAGTTTATAAAGACCAAGACTTGCTTACTTTTTTAATTGGGCTAATAATGAAATAAGATGTTTTCGATCCACAGCCGACATGCCTCGATATAAGCGAGCATTCATCTTTCTTCCGGCTCGAATTATTTTCAAACGTGTATTTTTGCCCGACGTAGTGAGTCGGACCTGGGACTCTCTTGCATCAAGGGATGAACGTTCCTGAATAGCAAGATTTAAATCAACCAGTTTCTGTACCAATGGAGTAACGCTAGACTGATCTCTAAAAATCTGCTTAGCAATTTCTTTCATAGATTGAGGGTGCTCATTTTTAAGTGCGCAAAGAACAGCACCCATCGCAGGAGTTATATTCGTTAATCCAAAACGCAAATAATCCTTTTTCACCTCATCTAAAATTTGATCTCGCAATGCAGTGACTAGGACTAACAACCGATCTTGTTTCATTCTTCTTCTGTTCTCCCTGCCTTCTTAATAGACAGTTTTATACATACCAAAAATTACTTTGGATACCAAGCAATATTATTCCTAACAAAAGAATTTCTGTGATTTATTATTTACAGCAGGGATTTCCAATTTTCTACCTGAATTGAGAATTTTTAAAAAGCTTTGAATACCAAGCATTTTTGGGAGCACCCTTGACTACAAATAATATACTTAAACGAATCATTTATCTGATATTCGCTATGATTTCCTACACGATCTACCTTTTTAGTATGATCGTTTTTGTCTTCCGTTTGCTTGATATCACTCAATTTATAGAGACCTTCACATTTGAATTCCAAACAGGACTAATAGGATCGATTTGTATAGACATAGCCTTAATAGTATTGTTTGGCCTTCCTCATAGTATCATGGCCAGAGCCGGTTTCAAAAAATATTGTAAACGAATAGTACCTCCGTCAATTGAGAGGAGTCTTTACGTTTTTATAACTAGCATTACTCTGATTGTACTCTCATGCCTATGGCAGCCTATCTATTCCGAGATTTGGAATATTAAAACCAATTTTGGGATATATGTGACCTATTCGATTTTCTTAATAGGATTTATCTTAGCTGTTGTTTCTACTTTTTTGATAGATCACTTTGAACTTTTTGGGTTAAAGCAAGCATGGAATTTTCTTAGAAAAACGGAAGCCCATACTACAGAATTCGCTACACCTTCACTTTATAAGTTAGTGCGTCATCCCATGATGCTCGGAATAGTTTTAGTTCTATGGGGCACACCGCTTATGAATGCAGGCCATCTTCTTCTCTCCATAGGCATGACTCTTTATATTATCATTGGGACATTCTTTGAAGAAAGAGATTTAATACGAACATTTGGGGAGAAGTATCTGAATTATAAGCGATCAGTTCCTATGCTTCTGCCCTTCTTTACACTCAATCGAAATATTAAAAAAGATTAAATTGGAGAAAACTATGAAAGTTGATAATATGATATTGTCTCAAAGATTCTGTGGTCCACCAAAAACAGGCAATGGCGGTTTTACTGCGGGTATTTTGGTGGAAGCTGTAGGAACGAACGCCGCTGAAATACGTTTACTAAGCCCAACTCCTGTTGAGACATCCATTATTCTGGAATCTAAAAAAGGACAACAAGGTGCAATCTATGACGATTCAAAGAAAATACTCGCAACTCTCAAATCAATCTCAGTAGAAGATTTTCCGGATTATAAATTGCCAACAGTTCCTGATCTCGAGGATGCAAAAAAGATATCTGCCTTTTATCCAGGGTTTACAACTCATCCATTTCCTACATGCTTCGTATGCGGTCCTAAAAGAGAAGTGAACGATGGGATGCGGATATTTGTTGGCCCTGCTCCCAAACAAATTGGATTTGAAAATCTCATGGTAGGGCATTGGCTACCAGACGAAACAGTTGAATCGGAGAATGGAATTGTAAGAGATGCGGTGATCTGGGGAGCTTTGGACTGCCCCGGTGGGTTTTCAGCTGTATTAGGTGAGCCACAGCTAATTGTACTGAGCAAAATATGCGGTAAAATTATAGAACGTCCGAAGACTGGAGAAAACTATATAGTAATGAGTTGGCGTTTACAGAAGATGTCAAGAGCCTTCAAAGTTATGACTGCTATTTTTAAATCTGATTCGAAAAGTTTGATGGCAATCGCTGAAGCACTTTGGCTAGCTCCTCGAAATTGGGATAGTACAAATCAGGAATGGTAATTGTAAGTAGCGCTGTATCACGCATGGAGAAACAGCGCTGACTTCGAAGAGAAGAATTACGTATTAGTTTTTTCTTTTATAGTGAAGAGCAGTGATGCCGGATTGAAAAGTTTCCGAACTTACAAAATCCAGTAGAAGCCTTTCTTGTAGTTTGATTGTTTCGAATAATCGAGGGCCTTTTCCAACAATTACTGGATGAACTACGAAACGATATTCATCAATTAAATTAAGCTCAGAGAGTTGAGAACCAAGACTCAAGCTACCCACGAAAATATCCTTTGCAGACTGTTTCTTCAAAACATTTACTTCATCTGCAAGACTTTCACGTGCTAGTCGAGAATTCATATCATCAACATGTTTCAATGTAGAAGAGAATAAGATCTTCTCAAGTGAGGTGAACACTTGAGCAAATTCATTCGTTATCTCTGATGCAGATTGGCCTTTTGCGATTTCTGGCCAATAAGGCACCATTAGTTGGTATGTGACCCGCCCGTACAGGATTACATCTGCTGTGCGAAGTAGATCTGTGAAATATTTGTGCAGGCCTTCGTCTGGAACCATATCCATGTGGCCGCAACATCCATCCGTACTAATGTTAATCGCAAAAATAACTTTTCTCATAGGTCTATTTATAAATAGCTAGGCTTAGTGTAGATAAAATAAGAGATAGATTTTTAAAGAAAAATGTGAAGACAGCGAGAGAACTCCCGCTGGGAAATCGATTGGTTATGTGAAAAAAAGTAAGTTCTTTTTAGTTAGTCTCTTGCAGCTTACATATATAGTGCAAGAGAACTATCTAAATTAGTAGTATAAAAAGTTTACCAACGATCGCGTTGGAACTTTCTATCGTTATTTCTGCTATTGCGGTCAGATCTTGATCTTTCTTCAGCAATCGAAACTGTGATGTTTCGACCATCTACTTCTTTACCATTAAGTTCTGAAATAGCTGCTTTGGCAGAATCTTGATCCGCAAAAGTAACAAAGCCAAATCCTCTGGATCTTCCGGTTTCGCGATCAACCACGATATTCGCTTCTTGAATAGCGCCATGGGCTTCAAAGACTTGACGTAGAGTTTGGTCAGTTGTTGACCAGCTGAGTCCACCAACAAATAGTTTGGATGACATAAATATTATCCTCGTTCCATACTGAGATATTAAATAATCTGTATGATAGTAAATTAGGTCGTTACGGGCTATGCGATTAAAACAGAACGAGTAAAGAGCACTAATGCCATTAAATTATTATAGGCAAATGCAGACAAGAACCTTTTTAGTGCGAGTTTAAAAGTAAAAGCGCTAATCTATCGATATTTTTTGCATTGGCGAGAGGACCGCCCTAGCAAGTTCGAGCGGCACGGAAAATGCCTCATTTGGTAACATGTTCGTAAGCTTGTGCTAACCGCTGCCAGGAATTTACATGCATCCATGAAAATGCAAAATAGAAGATGCCCAAGAGGAGCTGTTTCAAACGAGATTTGTTCTGGATGGAATGAGAAATCCTATCTACCAGCCACTTCTCATCAAAGCCGCTCCAGACCCCGGCAGCACTGAACAAATTCCATTGAAGAATTGGAAACACTTCGTCCCTATCAATTCTTTTTGCCTGGGCAATACTGAATTTGTTTTCAAAGATGATCGATGCAATACGAGCGTAATCCGATTCCTCAAGTTCAGTGTCAAGATACAGTTCCGAAATCGCAATCCATACCGCTGATCGATTTGTTAAGCCCATGCTGATTTCTTAAAAAATGGCGGCCAATTAAGCAATCTCCTCGCCGCTCACCCTTCCATTTTACTTTAACTCAGAAATTATTAGTTTTTTCTGTTTGAAGGTGTTCATCATTGCTTTTCTGCTTATTACCGGGTCGCTATTATGAATAAGGTCAAAATATTCAGTTGGAACCACTTGCCAAGATAACCCGTACTTATCTTTACACCAACCACAAGGTCCTTCTTCACCGCCGTTAGTTGTTAAGGCATCCCAATAGTAATCTACTTCTGCTTGGTCTTTGCAATTAATAACAAGAGAGATTGCTTCATTAAATTTAAATAATGGTCCTGCCGCTAAGATACTAAATTCAACACCTGCTAAGTCCATTACAGCTGTTTCAAATTCGCCGGATAAATCATCAGAATCAGGGTTACCGTCTTTCGGCATTTTGGTAAATAAACGATAATCTTTCAATTTACCATCTTTAAATATTGATAGGTAGTATTCAGCTACAGATTTTGCATCCTTTTCTACCCACAAACAAGGTGTGATTTTTTGTTGTATCATATTTCCCCAACATATATTATTTAATTTGTTCTTCGATTTATAAAGTGAATCACTAAAACTGGAAACAATTTTTCATTGGTTTTTCTTTGTATGAAACGAAAAATCCATCCAGATTAAAATGTAGTCTGAGGGGATTTGCATTAGTCGATGAGGCAAAGCAGAAATAGTTAGGTAAAGTAACGCTTTTATAACTTACCTTTTATTAAATCCTTAATAGCTAATAAATCACTTGAAGAAAAGTCAGCATCATACGGAAATTCACCTGAATAAAAGCGAATCGAAAAGCTATTGGCGTTTAGTAAATTATTCTGTAATTCCTTTGTGAGAATAATTTCGGCAGAATATGAATTCCACGATGAGAATCTATAGCCCTCTATACTATTTTTGGAATTTTGAAGTTCAATTTTGATTTTCTTATCATCTAGTTTAAAAAAAGCAGAAGAACCCAATGGTTGATCATGATCCGTGAATCTGGAAAAAAGATAACACTTAATAACAGGTTCTGAGCCTTCAGCAACTGTTTTCGTCAATGTCGCAAATAGCGTTTTACCTCCTCTTGGTATAGGATTTGTGTAAACATACATGTCTAAGCTAAAGGTAGTCTGATTTTTAAAGTCATCTTTAAAAACTTTAACTTTCCCATAAGATAGACACTGTAATGTTAATACGCCTATTATTGCTATGGCTGATTTTTTCATTCTTCCTCGTATGTGATCATTGCTATTAAATAAATTGAAAGCGAGAGTGCGAAAGCAGCTCGAAGCGCTGCGGAAGAGCCGATAGTTTTGCTTAGTTATCAATTTAAAAGGCGACTTTATTGTATTCCGTGCTTTATTGTGACTGTAATATAGCCCGAATTATTATTTAGAGCAGTATCGTTAATTCTGCATTCTGGATATCCACCCATTTGAAACTCAAATTCGCCCGTCGAAAAGATTAGTTCTCTGTTAGTATTCAATCTACATACCAATTGTCCGTGATTCAAATTTGAAAATATCCGGAAATCTCCCCATTGCGAAGGATTTACAGAAGAACCTCTTGAATCCAATTGAAGTTGATTATCAGTCATAGACCAATAACCTTGTGCCTCAACTTTTACCGACGTATTTGATTCTATCAGGACATTTAAGACCTGCCACCCATCTCTCGCAGTTACTATACCACTAAAGTCTTTTTTACTTTCAGGGTGCTCTTCATATAATTTGAGAATATATTCGCTTGTAGGAATTATAGCTGTTCCTACAGACGCAATTTTTCCGTCAGAGATATTTACGATTCTTGCATCAAATCTTATCGTATTATTTCTCTTTTGAATAGTTCCAAGTAAAAGCAAATCTGCGCCTGATAATTTTATTGTTTCGATCGTTGATGCATCAGCCAAACCAATTTTCCCATACAAGATCTCATCTAATATTCCATCAATTCTTTGTCTTTCTACCAAGTCAAAATGATCGGGCTTAAACATTTCATTTTGCAATGCATTTGCTAAATAAATTCCAAGTTTTGGGGTAACTAAAATATACTTTGCAAGAGGCTTAACTAAATCGTTCCTAGCAAATGATGCAATAGCTAGTGCTCTCCTATCCTTTGGCTTATAATTTAAAAGAAGTTGTTCTTTAAGTTCCTTAGCGGCCTTATCTATTTCATCTAGATATTGATAATTCAAATTCTCTTTATGAACTGATGAAACACATGAAAAAATAGTAAGAATTGAGAATAATATAACTTTCACTTTCATAATTTATCTTTTCCTTTTTATTTTTGACGATTGCGACTAACGACCAAGGTGTTCTGATGTTCGCAACGGCACGAGTTTGCCCTCCAAACAAAGTGACTGGCGCGAATGCGGTGCAGCCTAAGAAGTGAGTCGCAAAGCGATCTCCGAGCGGAGTGGAAGCACCGATAGTTAGACGCAGTGTGGATAGAAATTAGGCGTATGTTTCAAAGAATAGCAAGAAGTCTATGAAACTACAAACTTACTTACCGGCTGAGGGATGAAGAAAGAATTAAAGTAAATTGCATGTTTATTCTTCTTTTTCTAGTGAAAGATCCTGCTCTGAGTTATTACTTTTCTTTTCTTCATTACGGATCTTGCGTTTCTCAAGCTTTTCTTGCCTGATTTCCTTCTTTTTTATTTCGCGTTGTCTTTTTACAAAGGACAAGTTACCTTTTTGGGCCATATAGCTCTCCTATTAAATAAAAATCGACTTTTTGCTCTAGGGGTCATATAGGGCTTTAAAGAAGAAAGTATGAAGGTTATGAAAGACTCCTTTTAAGATGTAATCGCCAAAGCGAGAAAGGAAGCCAAACCTTTTTCGATTAATCCTCTTGCGTTGATATCTCGAGCATAATTGAAAATGCGCTGAGATACGATAACACAAGAGGATTTACCTATTTAAATTGCAAATGTAGATCGTCTACCAGCGATCTTGCTGAAACTTCCGATTACCATTCCTATTACGGTCAGATCTTGCTTTATCTTCGGCAACTGAGACTACGATATTGCGTCCGTCTAAATCTTTCCCATTGAGTGCTGAAATCGCTGTTTTCGCTGAATATTGATCAGCAAAAGTAACAAAGCCGAACCCTCTTGATCTTCCGGTCTCACGATCTATTACTATATTTGCTTCCTGAATAGCGCCATGAGTCTCAAACAATTGGCGTAAGGTTAAATCGGTGGTTGACCAGCTAAGACCACCTACGAATAATTTGGATGACATGAATTTTATCCTCGTTCTATACGGATCCCCATGAAAGTTCCGTATGATAATTTAATTTAGATCAGTACGGGCTATGCAGTTAAAACAGAACGAGTAGAGAGCTTTAATGTCATTAAGTTCTTAGAATCAATCTCCTACAAGAAACATTTAGATAGCACTTAAGGAAAATGGATCGCGATCATAAACCGTCTTATCCCTTTTCAATATAGTAAGTTTTGCGATTTATTGTAATGTTTCATATATCAATATCGAATATTATCCGCATTACGCCTAACGACCAAGGGTTATCGACGTTTTGCGGGTGCGTAAGCACTTGGCGCGAGACTTGCTTTGCAAACGAAGTGACAGATGCAAATGTGCCGAAGGCCAAGCGAGAGTTGCGTAAGCAAGCTCGAAGCGCTGCGGAAGCACCGATAGTTAGTTACCGTTCTGGCTTTTTATCTTGACAATTCCTTACTTTTTCTATTATTGTAAGGATATGAAGCTTAGGTCTAAAATAACTTCAAAATACCAAATCACAATTCCTAAAGAAATCAGGGATTCCCTAAAGCTCTCCATGGAAGATGTGATCGAGTGGTCAATTGATGAACAAGGGATTCATATAGAATCTGCCAATAAGCCATTCCTTAAATATAAGGGGTTTCTCAATAAAGGATCTACTGATACTAAATCGGATATTAAGAAAGCCTGGGAAGAAAGAGCTAAAAGATATTCTAAATGAAACTCATTTTAGATACTAATTGTTACATTTCGTTTCTGAATAAGAGAAACCAAGAACAACATGAAAAAATGGTTTCCTTTTGGGAACGAATCTCTCGATTAGAATATGAAATCATACTCACATCCCATAACATTTCCGAGATCGTCTTTGTTTTTAAGAGTATTTATTCTGTTGAACAAAAAGAGATTAATCAAATTATTCAGGATCTTATAGCAAATCCAGGCGTTTCCTTTGAACCAGCTTATTATCCGGAAACTATACTTTCCTTATGGCCTAAGCATATTAAAGATTACGGTGATGCAGTTTTAGCTGCTGCCAGCAGAACATTAGAAGCCAAAATAGTAACCTTTGATCAAGAATTTAGTAAATCTTTGAAGAAGTTAAATCTGGATCCTCATCATATCTGATGCCTAAGTCTTCTGTTTTTTTGAATTGAAGAAATACTCAGCTAGAATGGCAACTAACGACCAAGGTGTTCCGACGTTTGCAATGGCGCGAGGCTTGCTATGCAAGACGAGTGACAGAAGCAAATGTGGCGAAGCCCGAGCGAGAGTTGCGTAAGCAATCTCGAAGCGCAGCGGAAGCACCGATAGTTAGACGACGGTCTCAAGTTTAGTTCGATTGTATGCCAATAATGATTGGCTTAAATAAATTTTCCCTTACTTCTTCATTTGAAACGTGATTTAAACATTCAATAAATTTCTGCTTGAGTTTATCAAATAGTTCTTTCCCAAGAATTTCACTGAATAATCTATTTTCATCTTCAAAAATGCTCTCTTTTCCAACTAGGACTTTTCCGTCCAATATCATAAAGAATGATAAACGGCCAAATTTATCGATTACACGCCCTTGAGATTTATCTAAAATATTTTGTCTTTTAGTTTTCTTAACACGAGTGTGCATTAACTTATCAAGTTTCAATAATTTTGAACGATCTAAACGCTTTGGAATCTTTAATCTTATTTCTCTATTATTTGTTTTAATTTCAAATATCGATTCTATATCTCGTTTCTCTTTTTCGGAAAATTCCCAGGTATTATCATCTTCAACAAAATATCTATACTTATTTCTAAATTCATTTAAACTTATCTCTTCAAATTGTGATGTCAAAAATTCTTTGACCTTATAAGCTACTATTGTCAAAATTTCATCGGATATCTTACTATCTAATAATGCAATGGAGGCATATATTCCTCTTCTTTCATTTTTAAAATGAAGATCAAATATACCAGAATGTCCCCCATAATTGAATGTCAAATGAACATCTTGTGGGAACCGTTTACTACCAATTACAAATTTATTATTCTTTGTGAAAATCCATAAGTCGTCATTTATTTTGATTTTCGAAGGCATATTTTTTGAGACTGTCGTCTAACGACCAAGGTGTTCCGACGTTTGCGATGGCACGAGTTTGCCAATGCAAACGAAGTGACTGAAGCAAATGTGGCGAAGCCCGAGCGAGAGTTGCGAAGCAATCTCGAAGCGTAGCGGAAGCACCGATAGTTAGCCGGCGTGCTTGCCCTTACTTGAATAGATTTCTTTCTTATCTAATACTTTGAGAATCTTTTTATCTAATGTCCAAAGCTGAAGTTTTTTACTTCTAACTTCATTAATAAGAACTGAATCAATTAATCCAATCCCTTTATCAATATGCTTGTTTTCAAATGAAAGCTTGCCTGCAGACAAAAAGCTACCGTCTGAAGTTAAGGTATTTAGATTTTCCCAATATTCTAAAATAAAAGATACTTCGTTCTTATTTTTACATCCTTGGAGTAACTCACCAAAGACAACTTCATGAACTATCACTTCCGATGATTCTATTAGTTCTTTGAGGTCACTGAAATAAGGGTCATTTCCCCGAAAGAATTCAATCCAAACAGACGTATCTACAAGAATCATCTGTTACGATTCAGATTACGAATATTTTCCCCAGAAAAGCCTTCCTGGAACGAAAGTGGTGATTTATGTAGCTTAGCATTCAAATTCCTTATTTTAGCCTGTTTTAACCACTCTGAGAGTGCCTTCTGAAGGGAATCAGTTATGTTCTTACCTCCAGAATACTTTTGGACCTCAGCAATTAAATCGTCTGGTAATATCGCAGTCACTTTCATACGATACAATATACGATGACAGTTCGTATTTTCAAGCTTTTAATAAGAAATTTTCAAAATAATGAATCCGCACTTTCCTATTACTTAATTCTCATATGAATCAAAATTTCGGGCAAGCATGTTCGGCTAACGACCAAGGTGTTCCGACGTTTGCAATGGCGCGAGGCTTGCTACGCAAGACGAGTGACAGAAGCAAATGTGGCGTAGCCCGAGCGAGAGTTGCGTAAGCAAGCTCGAAGCGTAGCGGAAGCACCGATAGTTAGGCGATCGTGAAGCGCCTGGATAAGAGGAATTTATGCAATCTTATTATGTTGGGTAAGATCACCATTACCGAGAAGTAAGCCAGGGACACTAATATCTTCATCGATATCATCCCAATGAAGCCCTATCCCTCCCCCGCTAATTTCAAACTTTTGAAGTTGCTCTTTACTAGCTTTTCTTAATCTAGGAAAGTATGCGAGAGGGACTGATAAAGTTCTGCCATCATATAGAGATATCCAAAGATTATCTTCATCAAACCAAATCTTTTGGGCCTTTGCTTCAGATACCGAAGAAATCATTCCATTTACCTTGAATTATATCTAAATTCTTTTCAATCTCTTCTTCAATCCAATTTAACTCTTTTGAACTGAATCCGTAATTATCATCCAATAAAACATTTGGCTTTAACCAGAATTTAGCTAATTTCTCTCCCTTTCTTACATGAATGTGAACTGGTTCTCTCGGATTTCCCTCATTCGCAAAAAAGAAGAATTTAAATCCATTTCTCTCGAAAACCTTAGGCATTCAACCAATCTACACATTATATAACTTTTGAGCAAGAAAGAAACTATTTATATGTTTAGTGAACTAGGGCTTTCCTAAATTGTTTGAGAAAGAAAAATATTGGGCGCTTCATGTCGCCTAACGACCAAGGTGTTCCGACGTTTGCGATGGCGCGAGTTTGCTTTGCAAACGAAGTGACTGAAGCAAAT